>DASXRH010000035.1:0-5417 GCA_036506715.1 Acidimicrobiales bacterium | reverse complement strand
CTCGGTGTTGGGGCACGAGAGGTTGACCTCGACCGCCACCACGCCGGCCGGGGCGGCGGCCAGCAGGTCGGCGGCCCGGGCGAACTCGTCGACCGTGCGGCCCCAGATCGAGGCGACGACCCGGGCCCCGGTCCCCAGCAGCGCCGGCAGGTCGTCGGCCAGCCAGGCGGCCACCCCGGGCCCCTGGAGGCCCACCGAGTTGATCATCCCGGCCGCGGTCTCGTGCACCCGCAGCGGCGGGTTGCCGGGCCACGGGTCGGCGTGCAGGGACTTGACCACCACCGCCCCCAGCGCGCCGAGGTCGAGGTAGGGGGCGAGCTCGGTGCCGTGGCCGGCCGTCCCCGACGCGGTCATCACCGGGTTGGGCAACGAGACCGACCCGACCGTCACCGCCATGTCCACGGCGGGCGCCCTGGCGGCTCGGCCTCTCACACCGGCCCGCCCCCGCGGTGGTAGTCCTGCAGCGTCCGCACCCGCAGGTCGTGGCGGGAGCGGTCGACGCTCGACTCGGCGGCCGCCAGCGCGGCCGCCGCCGTGGTCAGGCAGGGGATGCGGGCGACGTTGGCCGCCCGGCGGATATAGGCGCCGTCGGCCCGCGCCCCCCGGCCCCGGGGGCTGTTCACCACGAGCGCCACCCGGTGGGCGTCGATGAGGTCGAGCGCGGTGGGCCTGCCGCCGCCGGCGGCGGGCGGCGGCCCCTCCTCGCTGGTCACCTTGGCCACCCGCTGGGTCACGGGCACGCCGTGGCGCTCGAGGTGGTCGGCGGTGCCGTCGGTGGCGGCGATCGAGAACCCCAGGTCGACGAACCGGGAGGCGGCCCGCACGCCGGCGGCCTTGTCCCGGTCGGCCAGCGACAGGAACACCAGGCCGCCGTCGGGCAGCCGCTCCCCCGCCGAGATCTGCGCCTTGCCGAAGGCGAGGCCGAAGGTGCGGTCGATGCCCATCACCTCGCCCGTGGACCGCATCTCGGGCCCGAGCACGGTGTCGGCGTCGGGGAAGCGGTTGAAGGGCAGCACGGCCTCCTTCACGGCGATGTGGTCGCCGGTGGCGGGTGGCCGCAACAGGCCCTCGGCCCGCAGCTCGGCCAACGTGGCCCCCACCATCAGCCGGGCCGCCACCTTGACCAGCGGCACGCCCGTGGCCTTCGCCACGAACGGCACGGTCCGGCTGGCCCGGGGGTTGGCCTCGATCACGAACACCTGGCCCTGCTTGACCGCGTACTGGACGTTGATCAGCCCCCGCACGTCGAGGGCGTCGGCCAGCCGCCGGGTGTAGTCCTCCAGCACGGCCACGGTGTCGGGCCCGAGCGAGTGGGGCGGCAGCGAGCAGGCCGAGTCGCCCGAGTGCACCCCCGCCTCCTCCACGTGCTCCATGACCCCGCCGACGACCACGTCGCCGGTGTGGTCGCGTATGGCGTCCACGTCGACCTCGGTGGCGTCCTCCAGGAACCGGTCCACCAGGACCGGCCGGCCGGCGGACAGGCCGCCCTCCCGGCCCAGCGAGCCGAAGCTGGCCAGCTCGGCCATCGCCCGCCGCAGGCCGTCGTCGTCGTAGACGATCTCCATGGCCCGCCCGCCGAGCACGTAGCTGGGCCGCAGCAGCGCCGGGTAGCCGATGCGGCCCACGATGGCCAGGGCATCGCCGACGGTGGTGGCGGTGCCGCCGGCCGGCTGGGGGATCTCCAGGCGGGCGCACAGGGCGTTCCACTGCTCGCGGTCCTCGGCGGCGTCGATCGAGGCCGGCGACGTGCCGAGCACCAGCCCGGCGGGCAGCGCGCCGGCCAGCTTGAGCGGCATCTGGCCCCCGAGCGCCACCACCACGCCGACCAGGTCGCCGGCCGCCTGCTCGGCCTCGACCACGTTGAGGGCGTCCTCCAGCGTGAGGGGCTCGAAGTACAGCCGGTCGGACGTGTCGTAGTCGGTCGACACGGTCTCGGGATTGCAGTTGAGCATCACGGTCTCGTAGCCGGCGGCGGCCAGGGCGAAGCTGGCGTGCACGCAGCAGTTGTCGAACTCGATGCCCTGGCCGATGCGGTTGGGCCCCGACCCCAGGATGAGCACCTTGCGCCGGCCGCTGGCCACCACCTCGTCCTCGTCCTCGTAGGTCGAGTAGTGGTACGGCGTGGCGGCGGCGAACTCGGCGCCGCAGGTGTCGACGGTCTTGAACGTGGGCCGCACCCCGGCGTCGAGCCGGGCGGCCCGGACGACCGCGGGGTCGGCCCCCCACAGGTGGGCCAGCTGGGCGTCGGCGAAGCCCAGCTGCTTGGCCCGCTTCCAGCCCCGCCGGGTCATGCCGGCCAGGCCCGTGGCGGCCAGGTGGGTGCGCTCCTCGACGATGCGCAGGATCTGGTCGAGGAACCACGGGTCGACCCGGGTCCGCTCGGAGAGGGCGTCGACGGTCACCCCCCGGCGCAGCGCCGCCTCCAGCTGGAACGGCCGGTCGGGGGTGCCGACGGCCGCCCGGGCCAGCAGCTCCTCGTCGTCGAGGGCGTCGAGCTCGGCCTCGGCCGGGTCGCAGTTGAGGCCCGCCCGGCCGTGCTCGAGGCTGCGCAGCGCCTTCTGCAGCGACTCGGGGAAGGTGCGGCCGATGGCCATGGCCTCGCCCACCGACTGCATCGAGGTACCGAGCACCCCCGCGGTGCCGGGGAACTTCTCGAACGCCCACCGCGGCACCTTCGTCACCACGTAGTCGATGGTGGGCTCGAAGCTGGCCGGGGTCTTCCCGGTGATGTCGTTGCGGATCTCGTCGAGCGTGTATCCCACCGCCAGGCGGGCGGCGATCTTGGCGATGGGGAACCCGGTGGCCTTGGAGGCCAGCGCCGAGGACCGGCTCACCCGGGGGTTCATCTCGATGATGACCATGGCCCCGCTGGCCGGGTCGAGGGCGAACTGGACGTTGGACCCGCCGGTCTCGACCCCGACCCGACGGATGCAGGCGAAGGCGGCGTCCCGCATGGCCTGGTACTCGACGTCGGTCAGGGTCTGGGCCGGGGCCACCGTGATCGAGTCGCCGGTGTGGACGCCCATGGGGTCGAGGTTCTCGATCGAGCAGACGACCACGCAGTTGTCGGCCCGGTCCCGCATGACCTCGAGCTCGTACTCCTTCCAGCCGGCGATCGACCGCTCGATGAGGATCTCGCTGATGGGGCTGGCGGCCAGGCCCCCGGCGGCGAGCCGGTCGAACGCCGCGGGCGTGGTGGCGATGCCGGTGCCCCGGCCGCCCAGGATGTAGGCGGGCCGGATGACCACCGGCAGCCCGATGTCGGCCACGGCCGCCCGGGCCTCGTCGAGCGTGTGGGCCGTGGCCGAGGGAGGCACCTGGAGGCCGATCTCCTGCATCGCGGCCTTGAACCGCTCGCGGTCCTCGGCGGTGGCGATGGCCTCGGCCGTGGCGCCGATCAGCTCGGGGGTGCCGGGAACGCCCACGGCCTTGCGCTCGACCAGCTCCATGGCCAGGTTGAGGGCCGTCTGGCCGCCGAGGGTGGGGAGCACGGCGTCGGGCTGCTCCCGCTCGATGATGCTGGCGAGGTGGTCGGCGTCGAGCGGCTCGACGTAGGTGGCGTCGGCGAACTCGGGGTCGGTCATGATCGTGGCCGGGTTGGAGTTGGCCAGGATCACCCGGTAGCCCTCGGCCCGCAGCACCTTGCAGGCCTGGGTGCCCGAGTAGTCGAACTCGCAGGCCTGGCCGATGACGATGGGGCCGGCACCGATGAGCAGGATCGAGCGGAGGTCGTCGCGGCGGGGCACGGGCGGCTACCGCTCCCCGTCCATGAGGTCGGCGAAGGCGTCGAACAGGTAGGCGGCGTCGTGGGGGCCGGGCCCGGCCTCGGGGTGGTACTGCACGCCGAAGGCCCGCAGCCCGGCCGCCCGGATGCCCTCGACCACCCCGTCGTTGAGGTTGACGTGGGTGATCTCGACATCGGCGCCGAGCGAGCCCTCGGTCAGCGCGTAGTTGTGGTTCTGGCTGGTGATCTCCACCCGGCCGGTGGCGAGGCGGCGGACCGGGTGGTTGCCGCCGTGGTGGCCGAACCCCAGCTTGTGGGTCTCGGCGCCGAGGGCGGTGCCGAGCAGCTGGTGGCCGAGGCAGATGCCGAACACCGAGACGTGCCCCAGCAGCCCGCGGATGGCCTCGGGGGCGCCGGCCACGGCCGCCGGGTCGCCGGGCCCGTTGGACAGGAACACCCCGTCGGGTCGGTCGGCCAGGACCTCGGCCGCGGGGGTGGCGGCGGGCACGACGGTGACCTCACCCAGGCGGCGGAGGTGGCGCAGGATGGTGCGCTTGATGCCGTAGTCGTAGGCCACGATGCGCCGGGACCCGCCCCGGGCCGCCACGGCGTAGGGCCGGGCGCAGGTGACGGTGGCCACCAGGTCGACGCCGTCGGTGCCCGGCTCGTCGGTGGCCGCCGCCTTCAGCGCCACCTCGTCGTCCGCGCCGAACGCGCCCGGCATCGCCCCCGCCTCGCGGATGTGGCGGGTGAGCCGGCGGGTGTCGAGCCCGGCGATGCCCGGCACGCCGTGATGGCGCAGGTAGCCGTCGAGGTCGCCGGTGGAGCGCCAGTTGGACCGGCGCCGGGCCAGGTCCCGGACCACCACGCCCCGGGCGACGGGCCGGCGACTCTCGTCGTCGGTGCCGTTGGTGCCGTAGTTGCCGATGTGGGGGTAGGTGAAGGTGATGATCTGGCCGGCGTAGCTGGGGTCGGACAGGACCTCCTGGTAGCCGGCCATGACCGTGTTGAACACGACCTCGCCGGTGGCGGCCCCGCCGGAGGGCTCGGCCCCGATCAGCTCACCTTCGAACGCGGTGCCGTCGGCCAGGACGAGCAGTCCCTCGTGCACGGTCATGTCGGCTGATCCTGCATGTTCATGCACACTAGTGCATAGTCGTACGGGACCGTCACCGCTGGGCCTCGGCGTCCACCACCACCGCCTCGCCGGCCAGCACCGTGTGCCGCACCCGGCCGCGCAGCTCCATGCCCGCGTAGGGGGTGTTGCGGCTGCGGCTCGCCAGCCGGTCGGGGTCGACCGTCCACGTGGCCGCGGGATCGATCACGCACAGGTGCGCCGGCCGGCCCTCGGCCACGGGACCCCCGTGGGCGTCGTCGGCGCCGATGATGGCCGCCGGCCGCCACGACAGCAGGGCCAGGACGTCGGCGGCCGGCAGGTCGAGGTGGGTCAGCGCCAGGCCCAGGGCGGTCTCCAGCCCCAGCATCCCCGGCGGCGCCTGATCGAAGGGCTGCTCCTTGGTCTCGGGGGCGTGGGGGGCGTGGTCGGTGGCGATGCAGTCGATCGCTCCGTCGCGCAACCCGTCGCGCACCGCCGCCACGTCGCTCTCGGGCCGCAGCGGCGGGTTGACCTTGAAGACCGGGTCGAAGCTGGTGCAACGCTCGTCGGTGAGCGTGAAGTGGTGGGGGGCCGCCT
>DASXRH010000034.1:0-4927 GCA_036506715.1 Acidimicrobiales bacterium | reverse complement strand
GGCGAGACCGGCGAGGTGTGCGGCGCGCCGGCGGCCGGCGACGACCGCTACCGGCCGATGCTCGGCTACTGGGGGCGCCCCGACGCCACCGCGGAGGCGCTGGCCGGGGGTGAGCTCCACACCGGCGACCTGGGCGACCTCGACGCCGAGGGCTACCTCCACGTGCGGGACCGCAAGAACCTGCTGATCATCCGGGGCGGCGCCAACGTCTACCCGGCCGAGGTCGAGCGGGTCCTCGCCGCCGCCCCCGGGCTGGCCGCGGCCGCGGTCCTGGGCGTCCCCGACGAGCGCCTGGGCGAGCGGGTGGTGGCCGTGGTCGAACCCCTGCCGGGCGCGGCGCTCGACGCCGACGCCGTCCGCGCCCACTGCCTCGCCCACCTGGCCCGCTACAAGGTGCCCGAGCGGTTCGTCGCCGTCGACCACCTCCCCCGCAACGCGATGGGCAAGGTCGAGCGGGCCCGGCTGGCCGACCTGCTGTGACCCCGGAACGGTCAGACCGAGCGGAGGGTGCCGCCGTCGACCTCGAGGGTGGCCCCGGTGATCCAGGCGGCGGGCTCGCCGGCCAGGAAGGCCACGGCGGCGGCGACCTCCTCGGGGCGACCGAAGCGGCCGGCGGCCACGCCCTGGCGGGCCAGCATCCGGGCCATCACCTCGTCAGGGGTGCTGCCGGTGCGCTCGGCCGTGGCGGCGGCGTTGGCCTCGACCAGCTCGGTGACCGTGACCCCCGGGACCACGCAGCTGCTCAGCACCCCGTCGGCGGCGAACGCCCGCGACAGCGCGGTCGACAGGTTGAGCAGGGCCGCCTTGGCCGCCGAGTACGGGGCGAACAGCGGGTCGGGCTCGCGCCCGCTGGTCGAGGCCACGTGGACCAGGCGGCCCCAGCCCGCCGCCCGCATCACCGGCACGGCGGCCACCGACAGGCGGGCGGCGGCCAGGAAGTTGACGTCCAGGCCCGCCTGCCAGTCGGCCGCGGTCAGCTCGGCCAGCGGCTTGGGCGCTGCGGTCCCGGCGTTGTTGACCACGACGTCGAGCCGGCCGAAGGCCTCGAGGCACCCGGCCACCATCGCGTCGGCCGCCTCGGGGGCGGTCACGTCCACCGGGAAGGGCACGGCGGCGGCGCCCAGCTCGGCGGCCACCGCCGCCAGCGCGCCCATGTCGCGCCCGCACACCAGGACCCGGCACCCCTCGGCGGCCAGGGCGAGGGCGACGTGACGGCCGATGCCGCGGCTGGCCCCCGTGACGACGGCGGCCCGGTCCTGCAGTCCCAGGTCCACGGCGGCACGGTAGCGGCCGGGCGCCGACTGATCTAACGTTCGAGTCACTTTTCACGTCGAGGGGGAGCATGACGGTCGACGGACGGCAGGTGCCGGCGGAGGCGGACCGGGCGCGCATGCGGGCCGAGCGCCACGCCAAGCTCCAGCGCCACCTCGCCGACCAGGGCATCGACGGCCTGCTGCTGCTCGGCACCAGCGCCGTCGCCTATGCCACCGGCGCCGACCTCCCCGGCTGCGACAGCGGGCGGGCGGCGCTCTTGCGCACCGTGGGGGTCGTCGTCGCCGGCACCGATCAGCCCCACCTGTTCACCCCCTACCCCGAGGGCGCGCCCCCCGAGCTGCCGGCCGACCACGTCCACCCCGGCGCGGTGACCGACGTCGACGACGGGGCCGCCGCCCTGGCGGCCGCCGTCCGGGAGCTGATCCCCGCGGGCGCCACCCTCGCCTGCGACGAGGTGCCCCACCCCCTGGGCCGGGCGCTGGGCGCCCTGCGGCTGGTCCCCGCCTCGGGCGTCCTCGGCCCGGCCAAGCTGTGCAAGACCCCCGACGAGCTGGCCTGCATCCGCCGCGCCCAGCACGTCAACGAGCAGGCCATGCTCGGCGTCCGCCCCCTGCTGCGGCCCGGCGTCACCCAGACCGACCTCAGCGCCCGCTTCCTGCGCCGGGCGGTCGAGCTGGGGGCCGAGCTCAACGGCATCGACCCCATCTGGCAGCCGATGCCCCGCACCCTGGCCGAGGGCCCGTGGACGGTGCACGGCGACGTGGCCTTCCCCACCCCCAGCGCCCCGCAGCCGCTGGCCGAGGGCGACGTGATCTGGGTCGACACCGGCATCCACGTCGCCGGCTACGCGTCCGATTTCGGCCGCACGTGGATCGTCGGCGACGACCCCCGGCCCACCGCCCGCCAGCAGCACCAGTTCGCCCGGTGGCGGGCGGTCGTCGACGCGGTCCTCTCCCTGTGCAAGCCGGGCGTCTCGGCCCTGGAGCTGGGGCGGGCGGCCATCGCCGCCGACGCGGCCGAGGGGGGCGGCCGCCGGCCGTGGATCGCGCACTTCTACCTGGCCCACGGCGTCGGAACCGACAGCGCCGAGATGCCGATGATCGGCACCGACCTCGGCGACGTCTTCGACGAGGCGCTGGTGATGGCCCCGGGCATGGTGCTGGTGCTCGAGCCGGTCATCTGGGACGACGGTGCCGCCGGCTACCGCTCCGAGGACATCGTCGCCGTCACCGACGACGGCTGGATGCCGCTCAGCGACCACGCCTACGAGCCGTTCGTGGCCGCATGACCACCCTGGCCGACCCGTCCCGCGTCGACGACGGCGAGCTGCGCGCCGACCGCCGCCGGCGGCTGTTCGCCGCCATGGCCGACCACGACCTCGACGCCCTCGTGTTGGGCCGGCCGGCCGAGGTGGCCTTCGCCACGGGCGCCCGCCAGCTGTGGACGGCCGGGTCCCGCCCGTTCGGCCCGGCCTGCGTGGCCGTGCGGGCCACCGGGCGCACCCACCTGCTGTCGGTGTCGGACCACGAGGTCCCGGCCGAGGTGAGCCACGAGGACCTGTTCGGGCTCTCGTGGAACCCGGCCAACATCGCCGCCGCCCTGGCGGCCATCCCCGGCCTCGCCGAGGCCCGGCGCGTGGGGACGACCTCCTCCAGCCCGGGCTTCCCCCGGCTGGTCACCGCCATCGCCCCCGGCGCCGAGGTGGTCGACGGCGGCCCGGCCCTGGCGGCCGCCCGCACGCCGAAGAGCGCCGCCGAGGTCGACCGGATCGTGGCCGCCACCGGGCTCGCCCGGGCCGCGCTGGCGGCCCTGGAGGAGGCGCTGCGCCCAGGGGTCAGCGAGCGCGACCTGCTCGCCGTCTACCTCGAGGCCGTCGCCGCCCGCGGCGCTCCCGCCCCGCCGACCGAGGGCGTGGTCTGCGCCACCCCGACCCGGGGCCCGGTCGCCCTGCGCCGGATCGGCACCGCCGCCCCGATCGCCGCCGGCCAGCTCGTCGTGCTCGACCCGGGCGCCTTCCACCGGGGCTACGAGGGCGGGATCGGCCGCACCCGGGTGGCCGGTGCCGCCGCGTCGCCCGGCCAGCGGGTGCTGGCCGACCGCTGCCGGGCCGCGGTCGACGCCGTGGTCGCCGCCTGCCGGCCGGCCGCCGCCGGCGCCGACCTGGTGGCCGCCTGGACCGCCACCGGCGAGGACCTGCCGGCCGAGCCGCTGGCCATCGGGATCGGGCTCGGGGTCGAACCGCCGGTGATCGGCGCCGGCCTCGGCGGGGCCGCCACGCTGGCGGCGGGTACGGTGCTCGCCGTCACCGGGTGGGTGGCCGAGGACGGGGTCGGCGGCGTCCTCGACCGCGACCTCGTCCTGGTCACCGGCGGCGATCCGCAGGTGCTGAACGGGGAGGGGACCTGACCATGGCCGACCGTGTCACCGTCGACTTCGACCACCACGACCGCGACTGGCACGCCGGCCGGATCGAGCGCTGGAGCGAGCTGCGGCGGTGCCCGGTGGCGTTCAACGAGCGCTACGGCGGCTTCTGGGTGGTGAGCGGCCATGAGGAGGTGGCGGCGGTGTCCCGCGACGGCGAGACGTTCTCCAGCCGGCACCTGCGCGAGCCCGAGGACGGCATCGACTACCTGGGCATCGCCGGCATCCCCCGGGGCCCGGCCATCCCCACCGCCGGGATCGCCGAGGTCGAGGGTCCGACCCACACGGCCCTGCGACGGGTGATGAACCCGTTCCTGGTGCCCAAGGCCATCGGCGACATGCGGCCGCTGATGGAGGCGGCCACCACCTGGTTCCTCGACGAGCGCATCGAGACCGGGGTCATCGACCTGGTGCTCGACCTGGCCAACCCGGTGCCCGCCATCCTGACCATGGCGCTCGTGGGGCTGCCGCTCGACGACTGGCCGCCCTACGCCGAGCTGTTCCACGGCACGATCGCCCACGGTCCCGGCGAGCCCGAGTTCGACCGGGCGCTGGCCAACGTCCCCGGCATGCTGGCCCGCCTGGGCGGGGTGGCCGCCGCGCGGCGGGCCGATCCCGGCGACGACCTGCTGAGCGCGCTGGTCCTGATGGACGTCGGCGGGCGGCCCCTCACCGACGAAGAGCTGCAGAGCGTGCTGTGGAATCTGATCGGCGGCGGCCTCGACACCACCACGTCGCTCACGTCGCTGACGCTGCACCACCTCGACGCCCACCCCGACCTGCGGGCCCGGCTGATCGCCGACCCGGCGCTGATCGTCCCGGCCACCGAGGAGTTCCTGCGCTACTTCTCGGTCAACGAGACCCTCACCCGCACCGTCACCCGCGACACCGAGCTCGGGGGCCAGCAGCTGTGCCGCGGCGACCACCTGATGCTGAGCTGGCTGTCGGCCAACCGGGACGAGCGGGCGTTCGAGCGCCCCGACGACGTGGTCCTCGACCGGGAGCCCAACCCGCACCTGGCCTTCGGCGTCGGGCCCCACCGCTGCATCGGGTCGCACATGGCCCGCACGTTGTTCCAGGTGATGGTGTGTGAGGTGCTCACCCGGATCCCCGATTACCGGGTCGACCGGGCGGCGACCCGCTTCTACGAGAGCAACCCCGAGCTGGCGGGAGTCGTCCGGATGCCGGCAACCTTCACCCCGGGGCCGCGCCGGGGACCAGGGGCGAGGCC
>DASXRH010000033.1:0-2403 GCA_036506715.1 Acidimicrobiales bacterium | reverse complement strand
GGCGCCACCACGATCAGCCGGCGCCCGGGGTGGTCGGCCAGGTCGTGCACCGCGGCGCACAGGGCGAAGGTCGTCTTGCCGGCGCCCGGCGTGGCCACCGCCAGGAAGTCGGACGCGTCGGCGGCCGCGAGCCGATCGAGGGCGCGCTTCTGCCACGGGCGGAGACGGACGCGACGGGACATGGGGGCGCCGATCTTCTCACGGATGCGGGCCCGGCCCGATCCGGGTTCCGGCCGGGCGGGCCCGCCGGCCAGACTCGGGACGTGGCCCAGCACGAGATCGATCCCGAGCGCCTGCCCTACGCCCCCGAGCGCCTCGAGCGGAAGCCCGACGTGGGGGCGGACGCCTTCTTCGCCGTCGACATGCGCACCGGCCGGGTGACCGACGTCGAGCCGTTCCCCGAGGCCCGCAAGCCGGCGTGGAAGATCACGGTCGACTTCGGGCCGGTGGTGGGCACGCTGCGGACGAGCGCCCAGATCACAAACTACGGCGTCGACGAGCTCCGGGGCCGGCTCGTGGTCGGCGCGCTCAACCTCGGCCGCAAGCGGATCGCCGGGTTCACCAGCGAGTTCCTCGTCCTCGGCGCCCTCGATCCCGACGGCACCGTGCGGCTGCTGGAGATGCCCGACGGGGTCGAGGTGGGCGCGCCCGTCGCCTGATCACACCGGGCGCCGGCCCGTGCCCGCGTCAGCCGCCCGCGGGGGCGGCCTCGGTCACGAGCTGCTCGATCACACGGGCGGCGCCGTCGTCGGCGTTGCTGGCGGTGCGCTCGCCGGCCACGGCCAGCGCCGAGGCGTCGGCGTTGCCCATGGCCACACCCCGGCCGGCCCACCGCAGCAAGGCGACGTCGTTGAGGTGATCGCCCAGCGCCACCACCTCGGAGCGGTCGATGCCCAACCGGCCGCACAGGTGGGCCACGCCGAACGCCTTGTCGACCCCGGCCCCGGTCACCTCGACGAACAGGGCGCCCGAGCTCGATGCCACGAGACCGTCGACCAGCAGCGGCTCGATCACCGCCAGCAGGCCGTGCAGCTCGAGGTCGGGGTGGCCGACGAACAGCTTGGTGACGCCCTCGGGCCACGGTGTGCCGAGTCGCTCGACCACGACGTCGCGGTCGGCGTCGGGGGGGCCGCCTTGGGCCAGGAACGCCGCCTCCCACCCCCAGCCCGCCGGTACCTCCCAGCCGAAGCTGACGTCGGGCAGCCCGGCCCGCAGGGAGGCGACCACCCGGGGCAGCGACGTGGCGGCGATGGGGTGGTGCGCCGCCACCGAGCCGGCGTCCCGGTCGTAGAGCAGCGCCCCGTTGGAGCACACCAGCCAGCGGAGCCCGGGCGCCGGCGCCAGCCGGGGCAGGGCGGTGCGCCAGCTGCGCCCCGTGGCCGGGACGACGTGGATGCCCGCCGCGGCCGCCGCCGCCAGCGCGGCCACCGTCCGCTCGGTCAGCCGGCCGCCGGGGGCGAGCAGGGTGCCGTCGAGGTCGCTGGCCACGAGGCGCACGGGGGGCATCCCGCGATCGTCCGCGACCGGCGGGGCGGCCGGCAAGCCGGTTCGGGCGATCAGGGGCGGCGCGGGCGTTGCTTGCGGCCGGTCTCGAGCTTGGTCGTCACCTCGCGGCGGACCCGGGCGGCGACCCCGTCGCCGTGGTCGGCGAGGAAGCGGCGGACCGCCGGGGCGTCCCACTCGACCAGGGCCCGCAGAGCCCAGGACAGGGCCTTGACCACCATGTCGTCACGGTCGTCGACCAGCAACTCGCACACGGGGACGGTGCGGGCGGTGTCGCCCGTCCCGCCCGCGGCCCGGAGGTTGAGGGGCACCGTCGACACCAGCGCCGCCCGCCGCCACCACCGGTCGGGCCGGGCCGCCCACCCGTGCACGAGGCCGGCGTCGATGCGGTCGCGCAGCCAGGCCGGTCCCGACACGTAGCGCCCGAAGGCGTCGACGTCGACCCAGCCGGCCATGCCGGCCCCGAAGCGCTCGACCGTGGGCGGGTCGAGGGCGGACAGGGCCCCCGGGTGGTGGTGGACGAGCTCGTAGGCCACCCAGCGGTGGCGGTCGCGCAACGCCAGTGCCACGGCCACCACCTCGGGCCCGGGGGTGGCCCGGAGCCGGCGGCTGTACGCCCGGCGGACGGCCCGCATCGGCTCGACCGACGGGTGCGCGATCGCGTCCAGGTCGGCGGCGACGTCGTCGGCCATGGCCCCCATCGCGTCGACCGTAGGCGCGCGTGACAACCGCGGCGCCGGTGGGCGCGTCAGAGGGGCATGGTCCGCCGTAGGGCACGGCGGGCGGGGCAGACCGGGAGGACCGGGGAATGGTGGCGATGCGGCGGACCGTGCTCCTGGCGGCGGTGACGGCGGTCATCGTCACCGGGGTGCTGGCAGTGCGGGCCCGGGTGGTCGACCA
>DASXRH010000032.1:0-2626 GCA_036506715.1 Acidimicrobiales bacterium | reverse complement strand
GCGTCGTCCCAGCCGACGAGCCCGGCGTCGCCGGCCCCGACCGGGCCGGTGGTCACGACGGTGCGGAGGTCGGGCACGTCGTCGCGGGCGGCCAGCAGGGCCGGCGTGGTGGCGGAGCCGCTGACGGCCACGACCGCCCCGGCGTGGGCCAGGACGTAGCCCAGCTCGCGGGGCACCAGGCGGGTGCTCGTGGGCACGGCCACCGCCCCCGCCTTGTGGACCGCCGAGTAGGTGAGCAGGAAGCGGTCGCCCTCCTCGGGCGGCACGTGGATGGCCACCCGGTCGCCCTTGGCCACCCCCCGGCCCACGAGCCAGCGTGCCAGCCGGTTGGACCGGGACTCCCACTCGGCGAAGGTCATGTCCCGGTCGGTGGCCACGTCGGTGAACGCCACCTCGTCGGGCACCGCGCCGGCCATCAGCCGCAGCTGGTCGGGCAGGAGGTCGGCCATCAGCCCGCCGGCTCGGGGTCGCGGGGCAGGCCGAGCAGCCGCTCGCCGATGACGTTGCGCTGGATCTCGCTGGTCCCCCCGGCGATGGTCAGGCACCGGTTGGCCAGGAAGCCGTAGGTCCACCGGCCGGCGGCGCCCACGGTGGTGGCGCCCTCGGGGCCGAGCAGCACCAGCCCCAGCTCCTGGGTGCGCTGGTCGTGCTCGGCGCCGAGCAGCTTGCGCACGCTGGCCTCGGGGCCGGGGGCGGCCCCCGACAGCGACCGGGCCGTGGCCCGCAGCCCGATGGCCGCCACCGCGTGGGCCTCGGCCACGAGGGCCCCCAGCTCGTCGAGCAGCCGGGCGTCGGCGTCCAGCTCCCCCGCCGCCACCCGGTCGGCCACCAGGCCGACGAGGGCCTCGATCCCGCCGCCGAACGACGAGCCGCTGCCCATCGACACCCGCTCGTTGGCCAGCGTCGTGCGGGCCAGCGGCCAGCCGCCGTCGACCTCGCCGATCACGCAGTCGTCGGGCACGATGACGCCGTCGAGGAACACCTCGTTGAACATGGCCAGGCCGGTCAGCTCGCGGAGCGGGCGGATGTCGATGCCGGGGGCCCGCATGTCGACGACGAAGTAGGTGATGCCCAGGTGCTTGGGGGTGTCCGGGTTGGTGCGGGCCAGGCAGATGCCCCAGTCGGCCTCGCCGGCCATCGTCGTCCACACCTTCTGGCCGTCGAGCCGCCAGCCGCCCTCGACCCTGGTGGCCCGGGTGGTGAGGGAGGCCAGGTCGGACCCGGCCTCCGGCTCGCTGAACAGCTGGCACCAGGTGATCTCGCCGTGGAGGGTGGGGCGCACCCACCGCTCCTGCTGCTCGGGCGAGCCGTGGACGGCGATCGTGGGGGCGGCCCAGGCGCCCACCGTCAGGTGGGGCACCCGCACGCGGGCCCGCCGCAGCTCCTGGTCGATGACGACCTGCTCGGCGGCGCCGGCGTCGCGGCCCCAGGGCGGCGGCCAGTGGGGGACGATGAGACCGGTGTCGGCCAGCCGGCGCCGCCGCTCGGCCGCGGGGAGGGCGGCGATCGCCTCCACGGTGGCCCGGATCCCGGCCCGCTCCGCCTCGGCCTCCGGCGGGAGGTCGAGCCCGAGGTGGCGGCGCACCCCGCCGAGCGCGGCGCGGGCGGTGGCCGCGCGCCACGGCGCGGCGCCGCCGAACAGCTGGCGCAGCGCCAGCGCCCGCCGCAGGTAGAGGTGGGCGTCGTGCTCCCAGGTGAAGCCGATGCCGCCCAGCACCTGGATGCAGTCCTTGGCCACGGCGACGAAGGCCTCGAAGGCGACGGCGCCGGCGACGCTGACCGCCAGCGCGGCCGCCGGATCGCCGGGGTCGTCGCCGTCGAGAGCGGCGGCCGCGTCCCAGGCGACGGCCCGGGCCTGCTCCAGCTGCACGAGCATGTCGGCGCAGCGGTGCTTCACCGCCTGGAACTGGCCGATGGGCCGGCCGAACTGGCGCCGGTCCCGGGCGTAGGCGGCGGCCGTGTCCACGCACCAGGCGGCGCCGCCGGCGCACTCGGCCGCGGCCAGGGCCACGCCCACGGCCTCGACCCGGGCCCGCGTCAGGCCGGGGAGCGGGGTGGCGGGGGCGCCGTCGACCTCGATGCGGGCGAGGCCCCGGGTGGGGTCGAGCGCGTCCAGCGGGGTGGCGGTGACATCCGCGCGGTCGACCACCGCCCACCGCTCACCGCCGCCGACGGCCACCGGTACCACCACCAGGTCGGCCAGCGCGCCGCCCAGGACCGGACCGGCGGCACCGGCGAGCCGGAGGGGCCCGTCGTCGCCGCCGCGGCCCTCGATCGCGCCGGCCAGGGCCACGGCTCCCACCCGCCGGCCGCCGGCCAGGTGGCGCCGGGGGCCGGGCCCGACCAGCGCCGCCGCCCACACCGTGGGCAGCACCGGGCCGGGCGCCACCGCCCGGCCCAGCTCCTCGAGCACGATGGCCAGCTCGGCGAAGCCGTAGCCCTCGCCCCCATCGCCCTCGGGGACGGCCAGGCCCAGCCAGCCCAGCTCGGCCAGCCCGGCCCAGAACGGGGGCAGCGCGTCGGCCTCGGCTTCCATCGCGGCCCGGGCCACCGCGGGCGGGCAGCGGTCGGCGGTGAAGCGCCGGGCGGTCGCCAGGAGCGCCTGGTGGTCCTCACCGATGGCGAT
>DASXRH010000031.1:0-4234 GCA_036506715.1 Acidimicrobiales bacterium | reverse complement strand
CCGGGGTGCCGCTCGGCCGAGAGCTGGGGCGTCGGCGACCTGGGCGACCTGCAGGCCATCGGCACGTGGGCGGCCGGCCGGGGCGCCGGCATGGTGGCGGTCAGCCCCCTCCATGCCCCCGTCCCCGGCGACCGGGTCGAGCCGAGCCCCTACTTCCCCTCGAGCCGCCGGTGGACCACCCCGCTGGCCCTGCGCGTCGACACGCTGCCGGGCGCCGCCGGCCACGGCACCATCGCCGAGCTGTCGGCCCGGGGCCGGCGGCTCAACGACGGGCCGCTGGTCGACCGGGACGCCGCCTGGGCCCTCAAGCGTCGGGCCCTGGAGGTGCTGTGGGACGAGCAGGGCCCCGACCTGCGGTTCGATCGCTGGCGGGACGAGATGGGCGACGATCTCGAGACGTACGCCCGGTTCTGCGCGCTGGCCGAGCACCACGGCGGCGGCTGGCGGGGCTGGCCCGCCGACCACCGCCACCCGGCCAACGCCGCGGTGGGCGACTTCGCGGCGGCCGAGGCCGGGCGGGTCGCCTTCTGGGCCTGGGTCCAGTTCCTGCTGGACGACCAGCTGGCCCGGGCCGAGGAGCCGGTGCCGCTGCTCACCGACCTGGCCATCGGCGTCGACCCCGACGGCGCCGAGGCCTGGGCCCTCCAGGACCTGCTGGCCGCCGACGTGCGGGTCGGCGCCCCGCCCGACGAGTTCAACCGCGGCGGCCAGGACTGGGGGCTGCCGCCCTTCGTCCCCCACGGGCTGCGGGACCGGGCCTACGCCCCGCTGGCAGCGCTGTGGCGGGCGGCGCTGGGCCGGGGCGGTGGGCTGCGCATCGACCACGTCATGGGCCTGTTCCGGCTGTTCTGGATCCCGCCCGACGGGGGGCCGGCCGACGGCGCCTACGTCCGCTACCGGGGTGACGAGCTGCTGGCGGTGCTGGCCGTGGAGAGCACCCGGGCCGAGGCCGTGGTGGTGGGCGAGGACCTCGGCACCGTCGAGGCCGAGGTCCGCCACGCGCTGGGCGAGGCCGGGGTGCTGTCGTACCGGCTGGCCTGGTTCGAGGACGCCCCGCCCGAGGAGTACCCGCCCCAGACGCTGGCCGCCGTCACCACCCACGACCTGCCCACCCTGGCCGGCGTGTGGACGGGCGACGACGCCGCCGACCAGCGGGCCGCCGGCATCGAGCCCGACACCGACGCGCTCGAACGCCTCAAGGGCAAGCTCCTCGCCCTGACCGGGCTCACCCCCGACGCCCCGGTCGAGGACGTGATCGTCGCGGTCCACGAGCGCCTGGCCCGGGCCCCCAGCGCGCTCGTCGCCGCCACGCTGGAGGACGCTCTCGCCCTGCGCCAGCGCCCCAACCTCCCGGGCACCACCGACGAGCGCCCCAACTGGTCGCTGACCCTGCCGGTGCCGCTGGCCGAGGTGTTCACCGACCCGCTGGTGGGCCGGGTGGTGGCCGCCCTGGCCCGCTGACCCGGGCCAGCAGCTCCCGGACCTCGGCGTCCGTGGTCTGGGTGAAGTCGCCGTACCACGGGCCCACGGCCCGGAAGCTGGGCGGGGCCACCACGCACTCGAGCCGGTCGGCCTCGGCGGCGACCGTGGCGGCCGCCTCCGGGGAGGCCACCGGCACGGCGGCCACCAGGGTGGCGGGGCCCCGGCTCCGCACAACCGCCAGAGCCACCCGCATCGTGGCCCCGGTGGCCATGCCGTCGTCGACCACCACCACCGTGCGGCCCGCCACCGGCACGGGCGGGCGGTCGCCGCGCAGCTCCCGGGCCCGGCGGACCAGGGCGGCGGCCCGGTCGCGGGCCAGCGCCGCCACCTCGTCGTCGCGGAGCCCGGTGGCGGCGATCACCGACGGGTTGAGGGCCACGTGCCCGTCGTCGGCCACGGCGCCCAGCGCCAGCTCCTCGTGGCCGGGCACGCCGATCTTGCCCACGACCGCCACGTCGAGCACCGCGCCCAGCGCCCGCGCCACCTCGGCGGCCACCGGCACCCCGCCGCGCGGCAGGCCCAGCACCACCACGTCCTGGCCGGCGAGGTCGCCGAGGAGGCCCGCCAGACGTCGGCCGGCATCCCGGCGGTCGGCGAAGGCGGCGGAGCGCATGGGGACGAGTCTCCCCCCTCGGCCCCCCGCCCAGTCGAGGGAGGCGGGGGCCGTGCCCGGAGCGGGAGTCGAACCCGCACGCCCTTGCGGGCAGATGGGTTTGAGCCATCAGCGTCTGCCATTCCGCCATCCGGGCAGGGAGGAGAGCCTACCCTGCAGCCATGCGACGGCTGCTGCTAGTAGCGCTGGTGTCGGGGATCGTCGGGCTGGCCCTCTACCGCCGGCGCATGATCGACCACTGGGAGCAGGAGCTGGCCATCGGCCGCCACGCCGGCGAGCGGCCCCCGCGGCCGCCGGCGGGCTGACGGCGCTCAGCCGAGCAGCGCGCCCTCGAGCCGGAGCAGCCACACCTTGGTGTCGACGCCACCGCCGTAGCCCCCGAGCGCCCCGCCCGTGCGCAGCACCCGGTGGCACGGCACCACGATGGCGATGGGGTTGGTGGCCATGGCCGTGCCCACGGCCCTGCTGGCCTTGGGGTTGCCGGTGCGCTCGGCCAGGTCCTTGTAGCTGACGGTCTGGCCGTAGGGGACGTCGCTCAGCGCCTCCAGCACCGTGCGCCGGTAGCCGTGCGACAGCCGGCGGTCGAGGTCGACGTCGAACCGGCGGCGGTCGCCGGCGAAGTACTCGTCGAGCTGGTGGCGCAGACCGTCGAGCCGCCGGGGCAGGTGCACGACCCGGGGCGACACCTCCGCGGCCAGCTCGTCGAGCACCCCCTCCTCGTCGCCGAAGGCGACGCGGACGAGGCCCCGCTCGGTGGCGGCCAGGGTCAGCGGACCGACGGGGGTGTCCTCCACGACCCAGGCCACGTCGACCAGGTCGTCGGCGTCGGCCCGGGCCAGGGCGGCCGCCACCAGGGCCCCGACGTCGCCGGCGTCGGGCGCCGGCGGGGCGTGGCCGTTGCTCGACGGCGGCGGCAGTCCGGCCGTCGGATCGCGGCGCAGGCGCGCCACCAGGTCCGCATGCTCGTCCCCCGTCATGACGTCACCTCCTGAGCTAGTTCCCGGCGGAGCCGCTGGAGCCCCGCCCGCACGTTCTGACGGGCCGCGTCCTCGCTGCACCCGATGATCGCGGCCACCTCGTCATAGGGCCGGTCGAGCAGGTGGCGCTGCACCACCGCCGTCCGCTGCTTGGGCGGTAGGGCCCGCACCGCCGCCCACAGCTCGGCGTCGACCAGGCCCTCGGGATCGACCGAGGGGACTTCGGGCGGCTCGGCCACCGGCAGCGCGTGGCGCTGGCGGCGGCGGGCATGGTCGATGACCTTGCGGTGGGCGATGGTGAACAGCCAGCCCCGCAGGTTGTCGGCATGGCGCAGGTCGGGGTAGCCCCGCAGCGCCGCCACCACCGTCTCCTGGAAGCAGTCGGCCCCGTCGTGGGGACCGACCGAGGCCACCAGGAAGCGGTGGAGGTCGACGGCGTTGTCGTCGAGCAGCGTCTGGAAGGGCGGCAGCGTCACCGCCATGTCAACGCCCCGGCCGGGCCCGGTGTGAGATCGGTCGCTCAGATCGGTCGCTCAGGGGGTGCCGAGCGCCTTGAGCAGGTTCTTGGGCGTGTCCTTGGGGCTGATCTTGGGCCAGGCCTCGGCCAGGTTGCCCTTCTCGTCCACCAGGAACGCCGAGCGGATGATGCCCATGTAGCGACGGCCGTACATCGACTTCTCGCCCCAGGCGCCGTAGGCCTCGGCCACGCGGTGGTCCTCGTCGGACAGCAGCGGGAAGCCCAGCGAGTACTTCTCGTCGAAGCGCTTCTGCTTCTGCGGCTTGTCGGGGCTGATGCCCAGGACCGCGGTGTCGCCGATGTCGCCCAGCACGTCCCGCAGCCCGCACGCCTGGGTGGTGCAGCCGGGCGTGTCGGCCTTGGGGTAGAAGTAGACGAGCACCTTGCGCCCCGCGAAGTCGGTGAGCGAGACGGTGTTGCCGTCCTGGTCGGAGAGCTCGAACGTGGGTGCCGGATCACCTGCAGAGACCATGGCACCGACCCTACCGGCGCGAGCGCCGGGCGGAATGCCGGGAACCGGACGGCCCCCCGGAGCGACAGTTCAGGGGCGCCGCCGAGGGCGCCGACCGCATCCCCAGGAGACCCGCCGTGCGCCGACGCCCGTTCCTCGCCCTGCCCGTGGCGCTGACCGCCCTGCTGCTGGCG
>DASXRH010000030.1:0-4784 GCA_036506715.1 Acidimicrobiales bacterium | reverse complement strand
ATGGCGATGCGGTCGGCCAGCTGGTCGGCCTCCTCCAGGTACTGGGTGGTGAGCAGCACTGTCGTGCCCGCCGCCACCAGCACCCGGATGATCTCCCACACCTGGTTGCGGCTGCGGGGGTCGAGCCCGGTGGTGGGCTCGTCCAGGAACAGCAGGTCGGGGGTGACCACGATGCTGGCGGCAATGTCGAGCCGGCGCCGCATGCCCCCCGAGTAGGTGGCGACGCCCCGGTCGGCGGCGTCGGCCAGCCCGAAGGCCTCGAGCAGCTCGCCGGCCCGCTCGTCGGCCGGGCGCCGGGTGAAGCCCAGCAGCCGGGCCAGCAGCACCAGGTTCTCGCGGCCGGTCAGCTCCTCGTCGACCGAGGCGAACTGGCCGGTGAGGCTGACCGCGGCCCGCACCGCCGCGGCCTCAGCCACGACGTCGTGGCCGAGGACCCGGGCGGTGCCGGCGTCGGGGGTGAGCAGGGTGGCCAGCATGCGCAGCGTGGTGGTCTTGCCGGCGCCGTTGGGCCCGAGGACGCCGTAGACGGTGCCGGCGGCGACCGCCAGGTCGACGCCGTCGACCGCCCGGGTCTCGCCGAAGGATTTGACCAGCCCCTCGGTCTCGATGGCCAGCGGTTGGGGGTGCACTGGAGATCCTTTCGCTGTCGGTGGATGGATCGGTTGGTCGATCGGCGGGTCTGTCAGGAGGGGACCGCGACCCGGGTCAGCCACGAGCGCCAGGCGGGCTCCTCGCGGGCGACGTAGGCCGGGGCCTCGTCGGAGAACAGGTAGGCGCGGAGGTTGGCGGACACCTCGCCCTCGCCCCGGGGGTAGACGTAGAGGGCCAGCATCCCGGGCAGCGGGTCGGTCACGTGGACGAGCAGGCCGGCGCCGTCGGGCGGGCCCGACACCCGCGCCAGCCGGCCGGACAGGCCCCGCACGTCGACACCGTCGCCGGGCTCGTGCGCGCCCACGGCGTCGCTGAGCTCGGACCAGACGGCGTCGATGTCGCCGGGCACGACCTGCTCGATCGTCAACGGGGTGACCTGCTGGCCGGGGAAGTGGGCCAGGTAGAGCTGGAGGTTGGCGAAGGCCGGCGCCCAGCCCTTCTCCATCTCGGCCATGAACTCGTTCTCCCAGTCGGCGCCGGTGCCGAAGGCGCTGCTCACGACCCGGAGCACGCAGGTGCCGCCCGACTGGGCCTCGACCAGGAACTCGGTGACCAGCGGGGTGACGTCCGCGTCGCCGTGGCCGGCCAGCGCCGCCCACCCGGGCTCGGCGTACTCGAGGCGGTGGGGCGGGTCCCAGCCCGTGATGGTGCCGTGGGAGGCGTCCTCGCCCATGTGGAAGACGACGGCGCCGCCCTCGTGCTCCTCGAGGTCGGTGGGCATGAACCACGAGGTGTTGCCGTTGGCCGTGGCGATCGCGGCCCAGACCTGCTCGGGCGTGCCCGGCAGCTCGAAGGTGAGCTCCATGCGCA
This sequence comes from Acidimicrobiales bacterium, assembly GCA_036506715.1. GTDB lineage: Bacteria > Actinomycetota > Acidimicrobiia > Acidimicrobiales > VFJN01 > ZC4RG19. The sequence continues at coordinate 3,323 of DASXRH010000030.1, read as the reverse complement.
GCGGCACATCGGGGGTGGTCATGGCATCTCCTCTGGTGTGGGGTGGGCGGCGACGACGAGGCGGTGGGGCCGCCCGTCGTCGTGGTGGTAGCGGGCTGCGAGCTGCAGCAGGGCGTTGGTGAGGTCGTCGGCGAAGGCGGCCCGGTCCTCGGCGGAGCGGAACCGGATCTCGGTGTCGATGGCCATGGTCGGCAGCCGCTTGCCGGCCGCGTCGGCCTGGTGGACCAGGTGACCGACCTCCCGCACGACCCGGCCGGCCAGGGCCACCAGGTAGCGGGCGGAGAAGCGGTCGGCCGAGCGCTCCGGGTCGGCACCGGCGGCGCCGAGGGCGGCGGGGGAGATGAGGTAGCTGGCGGCCGTGGCCCGCAGCAGGCGCTCGGTGATGCCACCCCGCTTGCGCTCCTCGGCCACCTCCACGAGGCCGTGGGCCTCGAGGGCCCGGAGGTGGTAGTTGACCTTCTGGCGGGCGAGGCCGACACGGGGGGCGAGCGCCGCGGCCGAGGCGGGCTCGACCAGCTCGGCCAGCAACCGGGCCCGGGTCGGGTCCAGCGCCGTGGTGGCGGCGGCCGGGTCCTCGATCACGTCGACGTCGTGCACGGGCCCACCTTCGTCCTGACAACTTTTATTGTCAAGGGGATTGTTCGCAACGGGAAGACGGGAGCAGCTCCGGGAATTCATCGCCGGGGTCGCCGACCATGACGTGTGATGGGGGTGCGGAGCCCGTATCCTTGACGCATCTGGCATCCCGGCCCTGGTGGGGCGGTGGAACGGGCAGGTCCGTGTCCGTTCCGTCGATGCCAGAGCGGACAGCGTTCCCGCCGTTGCGTGGACGACGGGAGCAGGCGCGGGGAGCGCCGGAGCGCGTATGGACGAGGCCAGCCGAGCACTGGAGGCCGCCGCGTGGGCGGCGGTCGACGGCATTGCCAGCGACGAGCAGCTCGCACTGCTCGAGGCCGACGCGCCCGGGTGGCGGCGCACGCTCGAACGCCTGCTCGACGACGCCGAGGACAACCTCGACGCGGTACGGGGCATCGAGGGCCCCGAGCGCGACCAGGTCGTGGTCGACATCGAGTCCGAGCTGGCCCGGCTGGAGGCCGCCTACGACCGGCTGCTCAGCGTCGACGACGTCGCCGCCGCCGTGCTCGTCGCCCCCGACCCGGTGGGCGAGGCCCGGCTCCAGGCCAGCTGGTCGTCGGGCGAGGTGGTGGTGTGGGCCGCCGGCCCCGACGTGCCGCCCGTGCCCCACGACGAGCTGTCCAACAGGCTCGAAGCGATGGGCGGCCCCGCCGTCGGCTGGAACCAGCACCGGGGCGTGGCCCTTCCCACCGGCGAGCGGGCCGCGGCGCTGTCCATCCCGGTGGCCGACGCGCTCGGCTGGCTGGTGGCCGTCGGCGGCGGTCTGGGCGGCGACGGTGTCGGCTCCAGCGTGACCTGGGTGGGCCGGGTGGCGGTGTCCGCCGTGCGCCTGGCGGCCCGGGGCGCCATCGTGCCCACGCTGCGCACCAACCGCCGGTCCGACGGCCGCACCGCCGACCTCAACGTCCGCTGGGCCCCCGCCGACCTCGACAGGGACGAGGTCGACGAGCTGGCCGCCGCCATGCCCGGCCCCGTCACCGTGCTCGGCCGGGCCGACGCCCGGGCCGTCACCCTCGACATCCTCGGCTCGGTGGTCGACGCCATCGCGACCAGCGCCGCCGCCCGCCTCGAGCTACCGGCCCCGCCGCCCGTGGTCCGCACCGTGGGCGCGGCGGCCGAGGCCGTGGTCACCCGGCTCGACGGCTCCGGCTTCCCCGCCCCCGTGGCGGCGGCGGCCGAGGTGTCCAAGCGGCTCGCCCGGTGGTCCAAGCCGGTCACCGGCACCGGCCGGATCCGGCTGATCGTCCAGCTCGACCCGCCCGACAGCGGCGAGGCGTGGCTGCTGTCGGTGCTCGGCCCCGGCAGCGACGGCGGGTTCGTGCCCATCGAGGAGGCTCTGGCCACCGCGGGCGAGAACCGGCGGCTGGCCGACGACTTCGCCCGGCTCGAGCGCATCCTGCCCGTCCTCCTCCGGGCCGGTGGCCGCCGCCGGGGCCTCGTCTACCTGGCCCAGGACGAGGCGTGGGAGCTGATGACCGTGACCGGCGCCTCGCTCGAGGCCGCCGGCTTCGACGTCCGGGTGCCCGCCCTGTCCCGGCGCCGGCCGTCGCCCGCGCTGCGGCTGTTCTCCGAGCCCTCGGGCGACACGGTCGTCGGGGCCCGCCAGCTCAGCGACGTCCACTGGTCCGTCGTGTTCGACGACGTGGAGCTCACGGCGGCCGAGGTCGCCCGGCTGGCCGCCGAGGCCCGGCCGCTGGTCCGGTCCCGGGGCCGGTGGGTCGAGCTCGACCGGGCCGACCTCAAGGAGGCGGCCGCCGCCCTGGCCGAGCGGGCCGACAAGCGCCAGCTCAGCGGGGCCGAGATCCTGCGTTACGCCGTCGGGCTCGAGGGTCACGGGCTGTCCGGCGGGCTCACGGTCGAGGGCGGGGGCTGGGCTGCCGACCTGCTCGGCGCAGCCGGCACCATCGCCACCGAGCCCACCACCCGGCCCCCCGGGTTCGAGGGCCAGCTGCGGTCGTACCAGGCCGAGGCGTTGTCGTGGCTCGGCTTCCTCGACGCCGGCGGTCTCGGCGGTTGCCTGGCGCTCGACATGGGCCTGGGCAAGACGCCCACCGTGCTCGCCCACCTGGCCGGCACCGCCGGCCATGGCGCGGCGCTGGTCATCGCCCCGCCGGCCGTGGTCGGCAACTGGGAGGCGGAGGCGGCCCGGTTCACGCCGGGGCTCCGGGTCGTCGTCCACCACGGCGCCACCCGGGCCTCGGCCGAGGAGCTCGAGGGCGAGATCGCCGGGGCCGACGTGGTCATCACCACCTTCGGCACGGCCGTGCGGGACATCGAGGCCCTGTCCGGCCACGAGTGGGCCCGGGTCATCGTCGACGAGGCCCAGGCCATCAAGAACCCCGCCAGCGAGACCGCCCAGCAGCTGCGGCGACTGTCGGCCCGCAGCCGGCTCGCCCTCACCGGCACGCCCATCGAGAACGGCCTCGGCGACCTGTGGTCGGTGCTCGACTTCGTCAACCCCGGGCTGGTCGGCGACCGGCCCACCTTCGTGGCCCAGCTGTCGGGCACGCCCGAGGCGGCGCTGTCCGCCCTCAACGGCATCCTCGTGTTCCGGCGCACCAAGATCGAGCCCGAGGTGGCCGCCGAGCTGCCCGACCGCATCGACGAGCTCGACCACTGCTCGATGAGCGCCGAACAGATCGGCCTCTACCAGGCCGTGCTCGACCGGCTGGTGGCCCAGTCGTCGT
>DASXRH010000029.1:0-11921 GCA_036506715.1 Acidimicrobiales bacterium | reverse complement strand
GGGAGTCCGCCAAACGCCCCAAGGTCAAGCGGGGGGCCCGCGGGCGGCGCACCATGCCCCGGTAGCGAGTCCTACCCGGGGGGGAAGGTGATCGCCGGGCCGCGGTTGCCGGAGGGGCGGCGGCCCGCTGGACTGGCCGGGTGCGAGGCGAGCGTGCGGATGGTGCGGGGCGGGTCGGGCGGGTGCGGCGGGTCCCACCGGGGGCCCGGCGGTGACGACGGACGGTGCCCGCCGGTCCACCCCGATCACGCCGCCCCCGGCGGAGCGATTACCGTCACCCGCCGTGTCGACCGCCAGCCCGTCGGCAGCGCCTGCTGGAAGCCTGCTCGACAACCTCGAGCGCAGGGCCTGGGGCATACCGCTGCCGACCCGCCGCCTCTTCGTGCTGCTCGCGTGGGTGACGGCGGCCGTGCTCGTCGTGGCCAGCCTCACGGCCACCTGGGTCACCGCCCGCAACGAGGACACCATCCGCGCCGCCCGTGAGCAGGGCCTGGGCATCGCCCGGGCGGCCACCGGCTTCCGCACCCACCTGGCGGCGGCCGATGCGCAGGCGGCGGGCACGCTGCTGGCCGGCGGCCTCGAGACGCCCGACGACCGGGCCCAGTACGACCGCGACATCCTCCAGGCCTCCCGGGCGCTGACCGCCGCCGGCCTCGTCTCCACCGGCGACGACAGCGAGGACATCGGGGCCCTGGCCGACGGCCTGGTCCGCTACGCCGGGCTGGTCGAGACCTCCCGGGCCAACTCCCGGCTGGGCTACCCGGTCGGCGCGGCCTACCTCGCCCAGGCCCGCGCCCTGGCCAACGACGACCTCGTGCCCCGGGCCGAGCGGCTGCGCCGGGTGGGCGAGCAGCGGGTGGCCCGGGCCGCCAACGCCGTGGGCGGCGTGACCCGCACCCTGGCCATCGTGCTGCTGATCCTGGCCATCGGCACCGTGCTGGCCGCCTCGGCCGTCGTGGCCGGGCGCACCCGGCGGGCCCTCCAGCCCGCCCTGGTCGTGGGGGCGGTGGCGGTGGTGGCCGTGACCGTGTTCGTGACGGCCGGCATCTCCCGCCAGAGCAGCCAGTTGCGCACGGCGGCCACCGACGAGATCGACGCATTCGTGGCGGCCAACGACGTGTCGTTCGCCCTGTCCCAGCTGCGGGTCACCGAGTTCGCGGCGGTGGCCGCCCGCGGCAGCGGCGCGGCCATCTACCAGACGTTCCGGGACGAGGCGGACGCGCTGACCAGCCGGCTCGAGGAGCAGCGGGCGAACGCCGACCTGCGGTCCAGCGTCGCCGACTACGTCGCCGCAGCGGGGGCGGTCCAGGCCACCGACGAGGGCGGCGACAACCGGGCCGCGGCCCAGGCCGCCCTCACCGGCGGCTCGGCGACCGCCTTCGCCGCCGCCGACAAGCTGGTCGGCGATGAGGTCGACGGCGCGTCGGACGCCCTCGCCGACCGGTTCGAGCGGGCGGCCGACGCCCAGGTGCCGACCCTGATCCCCCTCGTTCTGGGGCTGGCCGCCGCCGTGCTGGCCCTGGCCGGCATCCTGGCCCGGGGCCGGAGGTACCGCTGATGGCCCGGATCCGCAGCGGCTACGCGATCGCCCTTGTGGCGGCGGTGGCCGTGGTCATCGGCGTGGCCATCGGGCCCCGGCCGTTCCAGCGCACCGACGTGCCGCCCGACCTGCCCGGGCCGACCACCACGACCACCGAGGAGGCCGCTCCCGCGCCCCCGGCACCCGACTGCGGGAACCCCGTGGCCAGCCTCCGCCCCGACGGGCCGGCAACCACGGCGGTGCCCGCCGGCAGCTACATGGAGGCCATCCGGGCCCAGGGCCACCTGACCGTCGGCGTCGACGTCTCCACCCAGCTGTTCTCCAGCGTCGACCCCTTCACCGGCGAGTTCGAGGGCTTCGACATCGACATCGCCCGCGAGGTGGCCGCGGCGCTGTTCGGCGACCCCAACGCCGTCGAGTTCGTCGCCATCCCCTACAGCGAGCGCCTCAACGTGTTGAGCCGGCCCGACGACCCGCTCAACATGGTGGCCGACACGTTCACCATCAACTGCGCCCGGCGGCAGACCATCGCCTTCTCCAGCGAGTACTTCACCTCCAGCCAGCGCCTCCTCGTCCGCGTCGACGACACCACCACGGCGTCGATCGCCGACCTGGCCGGGAGCAAGGTGTGCGCCGCCGCAGGATCGACCAGCATCGACAACATCAACGCCCTGCCCGAACCCCGTCCCAAGGCCGTGCCCGTCACCCAGCAGGCCGACTGCCTCGTGCTGCTCCAGCAGGGCAAGGTCGACGCCATCAGCACCGACGACACCATCCTGGCCGGCATGGCCGCCCAGGACCCCAACGTCAAGATCGTCGGCCCGCCCTTCAGCAGCGAGCCGTACGGCCTGGGCCTGCCGCCGGGCCACCCCGAGTGGGTGCGCTACGTGAACGCCGTGCTGGAGGACGTCCGGGCGTCCGGCCGCTGGGACCAGCTCTACAACCAGTGGCTGCAGGGCGCCCTCGGCCCCAGCCCCGGCCCGCCGCCCGCGGCCTACAGCGACTGACGTGGCGGCCGCGACCGACCCGACCCTGCGGGCCTGGCGGACCGAGGTGGCCACGCTCGGCGGCCGGCTGGTCGACCTCGAGTCCGACCCGACGGTGGCCGTCGCCCGCTCCGGGGTGCTGAGCGGGGGGTCGGCCGCCACCTGGAACGAGGCCGACGGGGCGCTGTCGGCGGCCTGGGACAGCTACCGGGCCGTCGACGAGGTGGTGGGCCGGGCCGAGGCCGAGCCCCAGCGTGCCCACGAGCTGCTCACCGCCGCCGCCATCACCGCCGTCAGCGGGGCCACCGTCGACGCCACCACCGCCCTGCGGGAGGCCACGGCCGCCGTGAACCGGGCCGTCGACGTCCTGGCCCGGCTCAACGCCGCCTGGGACACGCTCGCCACCCGCAACCGGGCCGCGCAGGACGCCGCCACCCGGGCGGGTGACGGCGCCACCGCCCGGGCCGCCGCCTCGCTCACCACGCTGCTCGCCTCCGACCCGCTGGCCGTGACCGAGGCCGACGTGGCCGCGGTCGAGGCCCAGGCCGCGGCGGCCAGCGGCAAGATGGCCAAGGCCACCGCCGCCGTCGGCCGGCTCGACGTCGACCTCACCCGCGCCCGCGCCACCCTGGCCCGGCTCGACACCGACGTCCAGGGCGCGGCGGACGAGCTGGCCCACGCCGCCAGCCGCATCGCCGGGGTCGCAGCCGGCGCCCCGGTGCCTGACCTGGCGGCCCTCGGCGCGTGGCTCGACCGCATCACCGCCTCGGCCGAGGCCGGCGACCGGGTGCGGGCCGCCGGGGCCCTCGACGACTGGTTCGCCGCCGCCGAGGCCCGGCGCGCCGAGCTCGACGGGGCGCTGGCCCCGGCCCGGGCCGGGATGCGGCGCCGGGAGGAGGGCCGGGGCCTGTGGACCGCCCTGCGAGCCAAGGCCGGCGCCCGCCGCGTGGACGAGCAGTCCGATGTCGTCGCCGCCCTCGACGCAGCCCACGACCAGCTCTGGCAGGCACCGTGCGACCTGGCCGCAGCCGAGGCCGCGCTCGCCACACTGGCGGCTGTACTGGAGAAGCGCACGGACCCGAACGGAGGTCCCCGATGACCGTGACGGCCACCGCCTGCCTGCGGACCGGCTGCACCGGCACCATCCTCGGCGGCTACTGCGACACCTGCGGCCTGGCGCCGGCCCGCGACGGCACGGCGGCCAACTCCGCCCGCACCTCGGGCCGGGTGGACGTCACCCGGTTGACCAGCCGCAGCCGGGGGAGCGGGGGCATCAGCCGCCGCAGCCGGGTCGGCGCGGGGGTCGTCGACATCGCCCCCATCTCGACGGTCGATCCCGCCACCGTGGTCATGGCCGACCCCAGCGTCCCCGAGGGCCGGCGGTTCTGCACCCGGTGCGACAGCCCGGTGGGGCGGGGCAAGGACGGGCGGCCGGGGCGCACGTCGGGATTCTGCTCGCAGTGCGGCGCCCGCTTCGACTTCGCCGCCAAGCTGGCCGCCGACGACCTCGTGGCCGGCCAGTACGAGGTGGCCGGGGCCCTGGCCCACGGCGGCCTCGGCTGGATCTACCTGGCCCGTGACCGCAACGTCTCGGGCCGCTGGTGCGTGCTCAAGGGCCTGCTCGACACCGCGGACCCCGACGCCGCGGCCGCGGCGGTGGCCGAGCGCCGGTTCCTGGCCGAGGTCACCCACCCGGCCATCGTCGAGATCCACAACTTCGTCCAGCACGAGGGCCAGGGCTACATCGTCATGGAGTACGTGGGCGGGCCCAGCATCAAGCAGCTGGCCAAGCGCCGGCGCGAGGAGGGCCAGGGGCCGATGCCGGTCACCGAGGCCGCCGCCTACCTGCTGGCCGTGCTGCCCGCCCTCGGCTACCTCCACGAGCGCGACCTGGTCTACTGCGACTTCAAGCCCGACAACGTCATCCACGTGGGCGACGCGGTGAAGCTCATCGACCTCGGCGGCGTGCGCCGCATCGACGACCCCGACGCCGCCATCTTCGGCACGGTCGGCTACCAGGCCCCCGAGGTGGCCCGCACCGGGCCCACCGTGGCCAGCGACCTCTACACGGTGGGCCGGGCCCTGGCCGTGCTCGTCCTCGACTGGCCGGCCTGGCAGGGCGCCGACCGCGAGCAGCTCCCCCTGCGGGGCGACCACGACGTGCTCGTCGACCACGACTGCCTGTGGCGCTTCCTCGAACGGGCCTGCGCCCCCGGGCCGGCCGACCGCTTCGTCGACGCCGAGGAGATGGCCGAGAACCTCCACGGCGTGCTGTGCCAGGTGGCGGCGGGCACCGACGGCCAGCCCCGGCCCCGCACCAGCACCCGGTTCAGCCCGCCCCGGTCCCGGCTCGACGGGCTCGGGTGGCGCACGCTGCCGGTGCCGCTGCTGCCCAACCACCCCCGGCTGGCCAACCGGGTGGCGGGCGTGGCCGACGGCGACCCCGACGCGACGCTGCGGCTGGCCAAGGCCGACGACGAGCTGAGCTGGGCCGACATCGCGGCCGTGGCCCGGGCGTTCTGCGAGGTGGGCGACACCCACTCGGCCGACACCGTGATCGGCCAGCTCGACGACGGCAGCCCCGACGCCGTCGACAACCGGGCCACGATCGACACCGCCCGGTCGTACCTCCACGGCATCTCGGCTCTGGCCGCCGGCGAGCCGGCCCGGGCCGCGGCGCTGCTGGGCGCCGCCTACGCCACCGCCCCCGGCGAGGCCGCCTGCGCGCTGGCCTACGCGTCGGCGCTGGCCGGCACCGGCGACAAGACCCGGTACGACGAAGCCGCCGACCTCTACGAGCAGGTGGCGGTGGCCGACCCCACCTGGGTGGTGGCGGTGGCCGGCCTGGCCCACGTGCTGATGGCACTCGGCCGCCCGGCGGAGGCGGCCCGGGTGCTGACCGCCGTGCCCGAGTCGCACCCGCTGCGGGCCGAGGCCCTGACCTGGGCGTGCCGGGCCATGACCGAGGCCGGGTTCGACCCGGCCGTGGCCGCGGCGGCCGGCATCCACGTGCGGACCACCCGGCCGGGCCAGCGGGGCGCGGCCGACGCCGAGCTGGCGGCCACCCTCTACGGCGCGGCCCTCGACGCGCTGGGCCGGGGCGAGGCGGTGGGCGCCACCGTCGGCGGCCACCCCACGGCCCGGGCCGAGCTGGCCCGGGCGGCCGAGTCCGCCCTGCTGGAGCTGGCCGACGCCACCCCCGACGTCGCCCGGCGCAACGACCTGCTCGACACCGCCGCCCGCATCCGCCCCTGGAGCCTGTGGTGAGCGACACGACGGCGGTGCCCGAGACGGCGACGTCGGCCTGCCCGACGTGCGGGGAGGCGCTGGAGCCCGGGGCCCGGTTCTGCGAGGCGTGCGGCACCGCGATCGGCGACGCCGGCGACGCGCCCGACGCGGTCGCGGCGGCGAGCGCCGCGCCCCTGGGTGCCGCCCCGCCCGGCGAGCCCGGCGCCGGGGCGTGCGACCACTGCGGGGGCACCGTCGGCGCCGACGGCTGGTGCACCAGCTGCGGGCACCGAGCGCTCGAGGCGGTGACCGTGGAGGACCGGGGGTCCCTCGCGTACGCCACCCACCGGGGCCGGCGCCACCCCCGCAACGAGGACGCCGGCGCCCTGGCCGTGACGGCCGAGGGCTGGCCGGTGCTTGTGGTGGCCGACGGCGTCTCCGCCAGCCCCAACCCCCACCTGGCCGCGGCCGCCGCGGTGGCGGCGGTCGCGGCCCGGCTCGACGGCCGCCCGTTCGGGGGGGCCGCCGACCTGGCGGCCGCCGTGGCCCTGGCCCACGACGCCGCCTCGGTCACCCCGCCCGACGGCGACCCCAACTGGCCGCCTGACGGCGCGCGCCCCGCCTGCACGCTGGTGGTGGCCGTGGCCGCCGCCGGAGCCGTTCACGTGGCCAACGTCGGCGACGCCCGGGTCTACCTGCTCACCCCGGCCGCCGGGGGCTGGTCCGCCCGCCAGCTCAGCACCGACGACAGCGTGGCCGCCGAGGCGGTGGCGGCCGGCGCCGACCCCGGCGAGGCGCTGGCGGGCCCCGCCGGCCACGCCATCACCGCCTGGCTGGGCGCCGACGCGCCGGTCCCCGAGCCGCACCTGGTCGACCATCCCGCCGGCCCCGGCGACGTGGTCCTGGCGTGCAGCGACGGCCTGTGGAACTACGCACCCACCGATGACGCCCTGGCCACCCAGGTCGCTGCCACCGTGGCTCCCGGGGGCGAGGTCGCCCCGGCCGCGGTGAGCGAGCGACTCACCACGTGGGCGGTCGACCAGGGGGGCGTGGACAATGTGTGCGTCGCCATCGCCCCCTACCCCCGCGACGTAGAGGAGACAGCGTGACCGAGACGGGTCCGACCGGCGGTGCCCCTTTCGCCGCCGAGACGTTCCAGAACCCCTACCTGGCCTCCGGGGCCGACACGGTCGACGCCGTGGTCACCGTGTCCGCCGCCGGCGACCCCGCCGAGGCGGCTACGCACACCCAGCCCCGCGAGCGGGCCGAGGTGGTCATCGTCGACTGCAGCGGGTCGATGGGCTCGGGCCGCAAGATGCAGGCGGCCAAGGAGGCGGCCGAGGCCGCCATCGACTGCCTCGACGACGGCGTGGCCTTCGCCGTCGTCGCCGGCGACCACGAGGCCGCCGCCGTGTGGCCGGTCGACGGCCGGGCGCTGGCGGTGTCCGACCCCCACGAGCGCCACCTGGCCAAGGCGGCGGTCGCCCAGCGCGAGCCGGCCGGCGGCACGGCCATCGGCACCTGGCTCGACCTGGCCCGCCAGATCTTCGCCCGGTCGCCCGCCACCTACCGCCACGCCATCCTGCTCACCGACGGGCGCAACGAGCACCAGAAGCCGGCCGAGCTGGCGGCGGCGGTCGATGCCTGCCGGGGGCTGTTCCAGTGCGACTGCCGGGGCGTCGGCACCGACTGGGAGGTCGACGAGATGCGGGGCATCGCCACCGCCCTGCTCGGCACCGTCGACATCGTGGCCGACCCCGAGGACCTGGCCGAGGACTTCCGGGCCATGATCGCCGGCAGCCTGGCCCGGTCGCTGCCCGACGTGAAGCTGCGGCTGTGGAGCCCGCAGGGCGCCAGCATCGAGTCGCTGCGCCAGGTCGCCCCCGAGGTCCTCGACATCAGCGCCACCGGCCGGCCGTCGGGCCCGCTCACCCAGGACTTCCTGCTCGGCGGGTGGGCGCCGGGCGAGAGCCGCGACTACCACCTGCGCATCAAGGTCAACCCCGGCGGCGTGGGCGACGAGATGCTGGCCGGCCGGGTGAGCCTGGTGCTGGTGGACGGCACCGTCGCCACCCAGGCCCTGGTCAAGGCCACCTGGACCGACGACCCCGAGCTGTCGACCCGCATGGACCGCCACGTCGCCCACTACACCGGGCAGGTCGAGCTGGCCGACGCCATCCAGGCCGGGCTGGCGGCGGTCAAGGCCGGCGACGACCGCACGGCCACGGTCAAGCTCGGCCGGGCCGTCCAGCTGGCCTCCGCCTCCGGCCACGAGGACACGATGCGGCTGTTGGCCAAGGTGGTCGACGTCGAGAACCCCGAGAGCGGCACGGTCCGGCTCAAGGCCGGCGCCGGCAAGGCGGCGGAGATGACCCTCGACACCCGCTCGACCCGCACGGTGCGGCTGAGCGGGCCCAAGTCCGGCGGGGACGGTGCCTGATGGCGCTCTGCCCGAACGGACACCAGTCGGCCACCGACGACTACTGCGACCAGTGCGGCGCCATCATCGGCGCCACCCCGACCCAACCGCCGGCGCCGCCGGCCCCGCCCGAGCCCGAGGCCAAGGCGGAGGTGCCGTGCCCCGGCTGCGGGGCCATGGTCGAGGGCCGGTTCTGCGAGTCGTGCGGCTACGACGTCGAGGCCGGCGTCCCGCCGGCGGCGCCGGCCACGGTCACCCTCGAGCTGGGGGCCGACCGCGGGCACTGGGAGCGCATGGTCGGCTCGGGCGAGCCGGCCTTCCCCGCGGTGCCGGCCGTGCAGACCTTCGAGCTGGCGGGCGACCGGGCCATGCTGGGCCGCGTGCGCAGCGGCGCGCCGGTCGACGTCGAGCTGGCCCTGGTGAGCACCGCGGCCGACCCGGCGGTGAGCCACCACCAGTGCGAGTTCACCCACGACCCCGCCACCGGCACGTGGTCGGTGCGCGACGCGGGCAGCGCCAACGGCACCTGGATCAACGGGGGCGACGCCCCGCTGGCCGAGGGCGAGAACCATCTGCTGGCCGACGGCGACCGCATCCTGGTGGGGGCGTGGACCTGCCTGACCGTACGCGTGGCCACGGCCGCCGCCGGCGGGCCGGGTCCCGCCGCGGCCGGCGCCGAGGTCCCGGTCCCCGACCCGGCACCGGACGGCGAGGCCCCGGCGCCGGCCGCCGAGCCCGCCGCCGAGGCGCCGGCGGCCCCGCCGGGCGAGCCGGCACCTTGAGCCGAGCGAGGAGCACGAGCCCCATGGCCATCCGCGTCCAGTTCTTCACCATCGCCGGCACCGGCGACTTCGAGCTGGTCCCGCCGGGCGCCCTCGATGCCGCGGTGGCCGCCTTCGACGCCGGCACCGCCGTCGCGCCGGGCGGCGACGTCCGCTGCGTCGGGTGGCTCAGCGCCGGCGACGACGACGAGGAGCTGTTCACCGACTGGTGCGACGAGGTCGACGACGCCCTGGGCGTCGGCCTGGTCCACCAGGGCATCGGCGAGGACAGCGGCCTCGAGCCGTCGGCGGCGAAGGCCGGCGGCGGCGCGTGGGAGGACGCCTGGACCGCCACCCTCCGCTGTGCCCTCGAGGCGGCGGCGGGCGGCCGCCTCGGCTGGCGCACCGACTACGACCTGGCGGGCACCACCGGCACCCCCGACGACTACCCGACATCGGCCCACCCGCTGAGCTAGTCGCCCGACGTCGGCCCACCGAGGCACGGCGGCCTGGTCGGGCCCCGTCGTGTCCTGCACCACGAACCGGCGCGCGAAACCGGCGAAAATCGCCGGCGACGCGCGCCAGGTCGTGCGCCGCCCGGCGCGGCGCACCCGCCGACCTGTGACGTCGGATCATTGACCACGGGGCCCGCTGGTGCCGCCGAATTGAACAGTCCACACGACCCTTGTCGACTTACTTACCTTTGGGTAACGTCAGCGCACCCCCGGTCTCACCACGGGGGCACACGGGACGCCCTGCTGCGGACGGCAGGGCATGAGGGAGGGGACTCGTGCGACTGAGGAGGGGGCTGCGCCTTGGCGCGGTCGCGCTCGTCGTGGTGATCGCGGCGGCCTGCAACGGGCTGTCGGTCGATCAGCAGGGCGTGTACACATCCGATCCGACGACCACCTTCACCGGCCGGGTGTCGGTGTCGGAGGGTCAGCAACTGGTGTCGCTGAAGGTCAACGGCGTCGACGCCGACGTCGACGGCGAGGACTTCAGCGCGGAGATACCGCTCGACGGCGCGGACATCCTGAACGCCGTCCTGGTCGAGGCCACGTACTCGTCGGGCGAGGTGCTGCGCGAGCGCCGCACGGTCGTCTACGGCGACGGCACCCACGCCCAGGTCCTGCCGGACGGTGCGGTGCTGAGCGACGGCGTCGGGCTGCGCATCAACGAGCGGTCGTTCACCAAGCTCGGACCGGTGGTCAAGAACCTGACCACGTTCGACCCGGGGGCGATCGCCCCGCCGGGGACCGTGTTCCTCGACCAGTGCATCACCCAGGTGATCGTGTGCACGTTGTACGCCAAGGCGTCGACCGCGGCGGCGCCCACGATCCAGGACTTCTCGGTCGCGCTCGACAGCAACCAGGGCAACGTCAAGGCGGTCGTCACGCTCAACGGCCTGCACGTCCCGGTCAACGTGCGCGCCACGATCTTCGGCATCCCGACCAATTGCACGATGAACGTCGACGCCGCCAGCGTGGGCATCGACGGCAACTACGCGCTGCAACCGAGCCCGACCGATCCCCACTTCCTCGATGTCAACCTGGTGGGCGCCACCCCGGTGGTGACCCTCGGCGGGGTCACCAGCGATTTCGTGGGCGGCATCTGCTCCATCCCGGGCATCGAGCAGATCGTGGGCCTGTTCCTCCCCGACGTGAAGGAGCTGATGCGCACCAAGCTGACCACCATCCTCGGCGATCCCGACGGCGCCGGTCCGGTCGACTCGCCGGTGGCCGACGCGGTCGAGGCCGCGCTGGCTCAGCTCAACATCGCCGGCGACATCGGCACCGCCCTCGGCCTCCAGCTCGACTCGACGCTGCAGTCGGCCGACGAGGACCCCAACGGCATCGGCCTGCGGGCCACCGCCTCGTTCACCTCGTCGGGCGTCGCCCCCGAGGCTCCCGACCTGCCCGGGTCGGTCGGCTTCCCCGGCGAGTCGCTCGGCGCCCTGCCCACCACCACCCCAGGCGGCCTGCCGTTCGACGTGGCAGTGGGGGCCTCGGCCACCGGCTTCAACCAGCTGCTGGCCGGCGAGACCGAGCGGGGCCTGCTCAACGTGGACGTGACCAGCCTCAACGGCGTCCCGCTGACGCTCAAGGGCCTCTACGACCTGGTCGGCCTGGGCGGCCTCGTCACCCAGGACCACCCGCTGGCCATCAGCCTGCGGCCCGAGGTGGCGCCCATCGTCACCACCAGCCCCGGCCCCGGCGGGGCCCTGGGCGAGATGAGGTTCGCGGGCTACAAGGTCACGATCAGGAACACCGACGACAACGCCACGTTCCTCGAGCTGGTGCTCGACTTCCGCACCGGCGTGGGCATGACGTTGGCCGACGGCGGGCTGGCGTTCACCTTCGACCCGCCCGCGGCGGGCGACCTGTCCGCCACCATCACCAAGAACCCGAACCACCTGCCCGAGAGCATCGTCCAGCAGGTGTTCACCCAGCTCACGCCGCAGGTGTTCGCCTCGGTGCAGGACGTGCTGCCCAGCTTCCCGCTGCCGCAGTTCGCCGGGCTCAACCTGTCGCTGGTCGAGATCAGCCGGGTCGGGTCGGGCTTCGTCCTGTTCGCCGACCTCGTGCCGGCCTGAGCGCCAGGTCACCCACCACAGGTCGAGGCCCGGTCCAACGGGGGACCGGGCCTCGGCGCGCCTGCGGTGGGCGGATCAGCGGGTGGGCTCGCCCTTGCCCTGGACCTCGCCGTCGACGGCGACCGTGACCCGGTCGTCGTAGAACGCGATGAGCCCGGCGATGCGCTCGCTCTCGGGGAGGGGCGTCGGGTACGACCAGGCGACGTCGGCCACGTCCTCGCCGTTGGCGCCCGCCAGCGACAGGTGCACGGTCGTGCCCTTGTACGGGCAGTACGTGACCGTGGAGGACGGGGTGAGCAGGTCCATGCGGA
Source organism: Acidimicrobiales bacterium (assembly GCA_036506715.1). Lineage (GTDB taxonomy): Bacteria > Actinomycetota > Acidimicrobiia > Acidimicrobiales > VFJN01 > ZC4RG19. The sequence goes on along the minus strand of DASXRH010000029.1, from coordinate 83 downwards.
CGTCGACGCGGGGGACGTACCAACGGGTGGGCAGCCCTGTCTCGAACAGCGCGTGGCCGTGGGTCGAGCGGGCGATCTCGACC
>DASXRH010000028.1:0-8933 GCA_036506715.1 Acidimicrobiales bacterium | reverse complement strand
CCCTGTTCGGCCTCGCCGCGGCGGTGGTCGGCCCCGCGGTCGCCCTGGTGCCGGTGCTGGCGCTGGTGGCCGGCGGGGTGGCCATGTCGGCCGTGGACCTTGCGGTGATGCGCATCCCCACCCGGTTCGCGTACGTGACGGCCGGCCTGGTGACGCTGGGGCTGGTGCTGGCCACGGCGGTCGACGGTCCGGCCCGCCGGCTGTGGGGGGCCGTGGTGGGCGCGGCCGTGCTCGGCGGGCTGATGCTGGTCCTCCACCTGATCTCGCCCCGGATGCTGGGCTTCGGCGACGTCCGGCTGGCCACCGTGGTGGGCCTGGCCGCCGGCTGGTTCGGCTGGCGCTCCGACCTGCCGGTCTTCGGCCCCGTCCAGGCGGTGCTGAACGCGGGCCTGGTGGCGGCCCTGGTGGGGGCGGTCGCCGGCCTGGTCCTGCTGGTGGCGCGGGGCCGGGACCGGCCGTTCCCGTTCGGCCCCGCCATCGCCGCCGCCGGCCTGCTGGTGGTGCTGGCCAACGCGTGATCCCGTGCGGGTCCGTCGGGGTGCGCCAAGTACCCTCGTGACGTGCTCCGGTACCTCACAGCGGGCGAATCCCACGGTCGCGCCCTCGTCGTCGTCGTCGAGGGCCTGCCCGCGGGGCTGCCGGTCACCGTCGACGAGATCGGCGACGAGCTGGCCCGCCGGCGCCTCGGCTACGGCCGGGGGCCCCGCATGCGCTTCGAGCAGGACGAGGTCACCATCGTCGGCGGCGTCCGCCACGGGCGCACGCTCGGCTCCCCGGTGGCCATCGAGATCGGCAACACCGAGTGGGTGCGGTCCGACCGCTGGCACGAGGAGATGGCGGTCGAGCCCGGGCACACGCGCCAGCCGCTGACCCAGCCCCGCCCCGGCCACGCCGACCTGGCCGGCATGCAGAAGTACGGCTTCAGCGACGCCCGCGACGTGCTCGAGCGGGCCTCGGCCCGCGAGACGGCCGCGCGGGTGGCGGCGGGGGCGCTGGCCAAGGGGCTGCTCGGCCAGCTGGGCATCCAGGTCCTGTCGCACGTGATCCAGATGGGCTCGGTGCGTTCGGCCGCCGCCGACCGGCCCAAGCCCGCCGACCTCGACCGCATCGACGCCTCCGAGGTGCGCTGCTTCGACCCGGCGGCCGAGGCGGCGATGGTCGACGAGATCAAGGCCGTGGCCAAGGAGGGCGACAGCCTGGGCGGGGTGGTCGAGGTGCTGGGCTACGGCGTGCCCGTCGGCCTCGGCAGCCACGTCCACTGGGACCGCAAGCTCGACGCCCTGCTGGCCCAGGCGCTGATGAGCATCCAGGCGGTCAAGGGCGTCGAGATCGGCGACGGCTTCGCCGTGGCCGGCCTGCCCGGCAGCCAGGCCCACGATCCCATCCACTGGGACGCCACCGCCCGGGCCTACCGGCGGGAGACCACCCGGGCCGGCGGGATCGAGGGCGGCATCTCCACCGGCGAGCTGCTGGTGTGCCGGGCGGCCATGAAGCCGCTGGCCACCCTCAACCGGCCCGTCCTGACCACCGTCGACGTCGAGACCAAGGAAGAGACCGTCAGCTTCAAGGAGCGCACCGACGTCACCGCCGTGCCCGCCATGGGCGTGGTGGCCGAGACGATGGTGGCGCTGGTGCTGGCGTCCGAGGCCCAGCGCAAGTTCGGCGGCGACTCGCTGGGCGAGATGGTGCGCAACGCCGAGGCCGCGGCGGCGGCCGTGCACGATGCCTGAGCCCGGGCCCGGCGACCGCCACGTCGTCCTCGTGGGCCTGCCCGGCGTGGGCAAGTCCACGGTGGGCCGCCGGCTGGCCAAGGAGCTGGCCCGCCCGTTCGCCGACGTCGACGAGCAGATCGAGCTGCGCGAGGGCCTGACCATCCCCGTGATCTTCGGCGAGCGGGGCGAGCCCGCCTTCCGGCGGACCGAGTCCGCGGTGCTGGTCGACCTGGTGGGCCGGCCCACGCCCCTCGTCATCGCCGCCGGCGGCGGGGCGGTCACCCGCGAGGCCAACCGGGTTCTGCTGGCCGGCACGTTCGTGGTGTGGCTGCGGGCCTCGGCCCGGTTCCTGGCCGGGCGCACCGACCCCACCCACCGGCCGCTGCTGGCCGGCGACCCCGAGGACGCCCTCACCCGCCTGGCCGACGAGCGGGCGCCGCTCTACGCCGAGGTGGCCGACGCCGCCGTCGACGTCGAGGAGTTCCACTTCGGCGACGACAAGCCCAAGCGGGCGCTGGCCCGCCACATCGCCGCCCTGGTGGCGACGGCCGTCGACCAGGGCGTGGCCCCGTGACCGGCGGCGGGCCCCCCATCGTCGTCGAGGTCCGGGTGGCCGGGGCGGTCTACCCGGTGGTGGTCGGCGCCGGGGTGCGGGACCGGCTGCCCGACCTGCTGGCCCCGGGCGCCCGCCGGGTGGCGGTGGTGACCCAGCCGGGCATCGACCTGCCGGTCGACGTGGGGCGCGAGCACCGGGTGTTCACCATCGGCGACGGCGAGCGGGCCAAGTCGCTGGCCACCGTCGAGGACCTGTGCCGGTCCTGGTCGCAGTGGGGGCTCACCCGGGCCGACCAGGTGGTCGCCGTGGGCGGCGGGGTCGTCACCGACACCGCCGGCTTCGCCGCCGCGGTCTACCACCGGGGCGTGGGCGTGGTGCACGTGCCCACCACGCTGCTGGGCATGGTCGACGCCGCGATCGGGGGCAAGACGGGGGTCAACCTGCCCGAGGGCAAGAACCTGGTGGGCGCCTTCTGGCAGCCCTCGGCGGTGGTGTGCGACACCGACGCCCTGGCCACGCTGCCCGAGCGCGAGCTGCGCAGCGGCCGGGGCGAGATGGCGAAGTACCACTTCCTCACCGGCGACGACCTGCTGGCGCTGCCGCTGGCCGAGCGCATCGCCGCCTGCGTGCGCATCAAGGCGGCAGTGGTGGCGGCCGACGAGCGCGAGGACCCCACCGCCCGCACCGGCCGGGCCACCCTCAACTACGGCCACACGCTGGCCCACGCCCTCGAGAGCGCCGGCGGCTACGACCTGCGCCACGGCGAGGCGGTGGCGGTGGGCCTGGCCTACGCGGCCGCCCTCGCCCGCGACCTGGGCCGCATCGGCGACGACCGGGTCGCCTACCACCACCGGGTCCTGGCCGAGTACGGCCTGGCCGCCGACCTGCCGGCCGACGCCGACGCCGACGCCCTGCTCACCCTCATGGGCCGCGACAAGAAGGCGGTGGGCGGCCTCACCTTCGTGCTCGACGGCCCCGCCGGGGTCGAGGTGGTGCCGGCGGTCGACCCCGCCACCGCCGCGGCCGTGCTCGACCGCCTGCCCCGGGCCGCGGCGTGAGCCGACCCGGCGGCCGCCCGGTCGTCCTGCTGCTGAGCGGGCCCAACCTCGACCTGCTGGGCACCCGCGAGCCCGAGGTCTACGGCCACGAGACCCTCGACGACCACGTGGCCGCGGCCCGGGCCGCCGCCGACGCCGCCGGCCTGGCCCTCGAGCACCGCCAGTCCAACCACGAGGGCGACCTGGTCGAGGCCATCCACGCCGCCCGCGGCACCTGCGCCGCCATCGTCATCAACCCGGCGGCCTTCACGCACTACGCGTGGGCGCTCCACGACGCGCTGGCGGCCTTCCCGGGGCCGGTGGTCGAGGTCCACCTGTCCAACCCCCAGCGCCGCGAGCCCTGGCGCCACACGTCGGTGGTGGCGCCGGTGGCCACCGGCACCATCGCCGGCCTGGGCGGCCACGGCTACGTCCTGGCCGTCGAGGCGGTCGCCGCCCTGCTGGCGTCCTCTTAGGCTGGCCGGGTGACTCTGGACCGCACGTCCCTCCCGCCCATGGACGTCGCCGACCGGGCCGGCCGGCTGCGGGCCGCCCTCGGCGACGCCGACTGCGACGCCCTGCTCGTCACCAGCCTGACCAACATCCGCTACCTGACCGGGTTCACCGGCTCGGCGGCGCTGCTGCTGGTAGGACCCGACCGACTGGTGTTCGTGACCGACGGCCGCTACCGCGACCAGTCGGCCGCCGAGCTGGCGGCGGCGGGTGTGGGCGCCGACATCGAGATCGGCCGCACCAGCGACGACCAGCGCGACGTGCTGACCAAGGCGGCGGGCGCCGTCGACCGGCTGGGGCTGGAGGCCGACCACGTCACATGGGCCCAGCAGCAGCGCTACGCGGGGGAGTGGTTCCCCGGCGCCGAGGTGGTGGCGACCACCGGGTTGGTCGAGGAGCTGCGCCTGGTCAAGGACGCCGGCGAGGTGGCCCGCATCGAGGCCGCCTGCGGCATCGCCGACGCGGCGCTGGCCACGGTCCGGCCCCGGCTGGGCGACGGGGCGACCGAGGCCGAGATCGCTCTCGACCTCGAGTGGCACATGCGCCGGCTGGGGGCCGAGGGACCGTCGTTCGACACGATCGTGGCCTCGGGGCCCAACGGGGCCAAGCCCCACCACCGGGCGGGCGACCGCCGCATCGGCGAGGGCGACCTGGTCGTCATCGACTTCGGCGCCCTGGTCGACGGCTACCACTCGGACATGACCCGCACCGTGGTGGTGGGCGAGCCCGACGCCACCCAGCGCCGCATGCTCGCGGTGGTGGCCGAGTCGCAGGCCGCCGGCGTGGCCGCCGTCCGGGCCGGGGTCGAGGCGCAGGCGGTCGACGACAGCTGCCGGCGGGTCATCCGGGACGCCGGGTGGGGCGACGCGTTCGTCCACGGCACCGGCCACGGTGTGGGCCTCGACATCCACGAGTCGCCTCGGCTGTCGACCACCCCGACTGGTAGGCTGGCAGACGGCCAGATCGTCACCGTCGAGCCCGGCGTCTACCTCGCCCAGCACGGTGGAGTCCGCATCGAGGACACGGTCGTGGTCACCGCCGACGGTTGCCGCACGCTGACGCGGGCGCCGAAGGAACCAGCCCTCTAGTCCCCGTATCCGCGCCAGGAGCCGAGCCGATGGCCGCCACCACCACCAACGACCTGAAGAAGGGCATGACCCTCGACCTGCCCGAGGGCCTGTTCCAGGTCGTCGACTTCCAGCACGTCAAGCCGGGCAAGGGCCCCGCCTTCGTGCGCACCACGCTGCGCAACGTCCGCTCCGGCGGGGTGGTCGACAAGACCTTCCGCTCCGACGAGCGGGTCGAGCAGGCCGTCGTCGACAAGAAGGACATGCAGTTCCTCTACCGCGACGGCGGCCACTACGTGTTCATGGACACGGCCACCTACGAGCAGATCCACGTCGGGCCCGAGGCACTGGGCGACGCCACCAAGTACATCGTCGACGGCTCGTCGATGGTGCTGCAGTTCTACGGCGACGAGATCATCGGCACCGACATGGCCGCCGCCGTCGAGCTGGTGGTGGCCGAGACCGAGCCCGGCATCCAGGGCGACCGGGTGTCCGGCGCCCGCAAGCCGGCCACCCTCGAGACGGGCCTGGTCGTCCAGGTACCCCTGTTCGTCAACCCGGGCGAGCGCATCAAGGTCGACACCCGCTCCGGCGAGTACCTGACCCGGGCGTGACGCCGGCCGTGGGCGATCTCGAGCCGACCGAGGCGGGCAGCCGCCGGGCGGCCCGGGAGCGGGCCCTGGAGCTGCTGTACGAGGCCGAGTCGAAGGGGGTCTCCGGCGCCGCGGTGCTGGCGGCCCTGCCCGTGGCCCCCCGGCCGCTGGCCGTCGAGCTGGTCGAGGGCGTCGACGCCCAGGCCGACCGCATCGACGGGATCATCGGCCGGCTGGTCGCCCCGAAGTGGTCGCTGGCCCGGCTGGCGGCCGTCGACCGGGCCGTGCTGCGCATGGGCGTCTACGAGCTGGTGGCGGCGCCCGACCGGTCCGCGGCGCTGGTCATCAACGAGGCGGTCCTGCTGGCCCGCCGGTTCGGCACCGACGACTCGCCCCGGTTCGTGAACGGGGTGCTGGCGGCGGCGGCCGCCGAGGTCCGCCCCGACGCCGCCGCCCCGGGGGGATGAGCCCCAGGCTGGCCGGGCTGCCCGACCCGCCGCTGGCCGACCCGGCCGCCGGGATCGTGCTGCGGCCCTGGCGCCCGACCGCCGCCGACGCCGCCGCCCTGGCCGCGGCCTGGGCCGACGCCGAGCTGGCGGCCGTGAACGGCGCCCCCGAGGACCGCTCGCCCGCCGCCGCCCGCCGCTGGATCGCCCGCGCTCCCGACCGCCTGGCCGCCGGTCTCGTCCTCGACCTGGTGGTGGCCCCGGCCGAGGGCGACGACGCGGTGCTGGGCGAGGTCGGGCTGCGCAACTTCGATCCCGCCGCCGGTCGGGCCGAGGTGGGCTGGTGGATCGCCCCCGCCCACCGGGGGCGGGGCCTGGCCTCGGCGGCGGTCGGCCTGCTGGCCGGTTGGGCGCTGGGCCCGCCCTGCGGGCTGCGCCAGGTGTGGGCCCGCATCCTGCCAGGCAACGCCGCCTCGGCCGCGGTGGCCCGCCGGGCCGGGTTCACCCGCCTGGGTGTGGCGGCCGGGACCGAGGTGTGGGCCCGCGCCGCCCGCTCCCGGCGGCGTCCGCGTTGACCACCCCGGCCGCTGCTAGCCTGCGATCCTGACCGTGAAGCGGGTCCGGTGAGGCCCGCACGGACAGGAAGGCCCTCGCTTGGCAGAACGCGAACGTCGCAACACGCCCCCCTTCGGGGGCGTTTTCGTTGCGCGGACCCAGGTGCTCGACGGCGACGACGTCCGCCGGGCCATCTGGCGCATGGCGCACGAGATCATCGAGCACAACCACGGCCTCGACGACGTGGTGCTCATCGGCCTCCAGACCGGCGGGGTCACGTTCGCCGCCGCGCTGGCCGGGGCCCTGGAACGCATCGACGGTACGGCGCCGCCGCACGGCACCCTCGACGTCGCCTTCCACCGCGACGACATCGGGCTGCGGCCGGTGCTGCCGAGCGCCGTGACCGACATCCCCACCGACCTGACCGGCAAGGTGGTGGTGCTGGTCGACGACGTGCTGTTCACGGGCCGCACCATCCGGGCCGCCCTCGACGCCGTCCAAAGCTACGGGCGGCCCCGGGCCGTCCAGCTGGCGGTGATGGTCGACAGGGGCCACCGTGAGCTGCCCATCCGCCCCGACTACGTGGGCAAGAACCTGCCCACCCGGCGCGCCGAGGCGGTCAACGCCACGCTCGACGGGGTCGAGCTGGGCGAGGTGGTCAAGGAGGCGCACCGGTGAAGCACCTCCTGGGGGTGGAGGACCTGGCCGCCGACGACATCGAGCACCTCCTGACCCTCACCGACAGCTTCGTGGAGGTGAGCCGGCGCCGGATGCCCAAGGTGCCCGCCCTCCAGGGCCGCACGGTGACCTGGCTGTTCTACGAGGACTCGACCCGCACCCGGCTCAGCTTCGAGCAGGCGGCCAAGCGGCTGTCGGCCGACACCCTCAGCTTCTCGGTGTCGACCTCGTCGGTCAGCAAGGGCGAGTCGCTGCGGGACACGGTCGAGACCATCGAGGCCATGGGCGTCGACGCCATCGTCGTCCGCCACCGCTCGGCCGGGGTGCCCCACCAGATCGCCCGGTGGGTGTCGGCCAGCGTGGTCAACGCCGGCGACGGCTGGCACGAGCATCCCACCCAGGCCCTGCTCGACTGCTACACGATCCGGGAGCACCTGGGCGGGCTCGACGGCCGCCGCATCGCCATCGTCGGCGACGTCAAGCACAGCCGGGTCGCCCGCAGCGACGCCTGGGCCTTCACCACCCTCGGGGCCGAGGTGACGCTGGTGGCGCCGCCCACGCTGCTGCCGCCCTCGACCGAGGGGTGGCCGGTGGCGGTCAGCCACGACCTCGACGCCGTGCTCCCCAAGGTCGACGCCGTGTACCTGCTGCGCATGCAGCAGGAGCGCATGACCGAGGCGCTGGTGCCGTCGCTGCGCGAGTACACGGCCTGCTACGGGCTGACCCGGCGGCGGGTCGACCTGCTGGGCGACGACGCCATCGTCATGCACCCCGGGCCCATGAACCGGGGGGTCGAGATCGCGGCCGACGTGGCCGATCTGCCCCGGTCGGTGGTTGTCGATCAGGTGCGCAACGGCGTGGCCGTCCGCATGGCCGTGCTCTACGAGCTGTTGGGTTCCGGGGGCGAGCTGGAGGTCGCCGACCGATGACGTCCATCGCCATCCGGGGCGGGACGGTGGTCGACGCCACCGGCGAGCGCCGGGCCGACGTGCTGGTCGACGACGGCCGCATCGCCGCCGTGGTCGCCGAGGGCGACGGCGACGTCCGCGCCGACGTCGACCTCGACGCCGGGGGGTGCCTGGTGGCTCCCGGCCTGGTCGACGTCCACACCCACCTGCGCCAGCCCGGCCAGGAGGAGGCCGAGACGGTCGAAACCGGGGCCCGGGCGGCCGCGCTCGGCGGCTACACGTGCATCCTGGCCATGCCCAACACCACGCCGCCGGTCGACTCGGCCGGCGTGGCCCGCGAGGTCCTCGACCTGGGCCGGGGCGCGTGCTGCGAGGTGCGCACGTCGGGCGCCATCACGGTGGGGCGGGCGGGCGCGCGGCTTGCCCCCATGGCCGAGCTGGCGGCACTGGGGGTGCGGTTCTTCACCGACGACGGCGCCGGCGTGCAGGACGGCCGGCTGATGCGCCGGGCCCTCGAATACGCCCGGGGCCTGGGCGTGACGGTGGCCGAGCACTGCGAGGACGAGGTGCTGGCGGCCGGCGGGGCCATGCACGAGGGGGCCTGGTCGGCCCGGCTGGGCGTCCCCGGCCAGCCGGCCGAGGCCGAGGAGGTGATGGTCATGCGCGACATCGCCCTGGCCCGCCTGACCGGGGCCCGGATCCACTTCCAGCACCTGTCGACCCGGCGGTCGGTGGCGCTGGTGGCGGCAGCCAAGGCCGAGGGGCTGGCGGTGACGTGCGAGGTCACCCCCCACCACCTGACGCTCACCGACGAGCGCTGCGCCTCCTACGACCCGGTGTTCAAGGTCAACCCGCCGCTGCGCACGGC
>DASXRH010000027.1:0-3996 GCA_036506715.1 Acidimicrobiales bacterium | reverse complement strand
GGGGAACGGGATCTCCTCGAACACCTGGCGGGCCGCCGCCACCAGCGCCGCCCGGGTGCGTAGTCCCCGGGCCGTGAGCAGCCGCCCCCCGGCGGCCTGGCCGGCGCGTTGCCCGCCCTCGGCTGGCTCGGCGCTGAGCGGATCGACCTCGATGGCCACGTCAGCAGGCTAGTGCCAGTGGGCGGGGGCGGGGCGGGAAGGGGTCCCCGCCCCCACGCCACGAGCTGCGGTCACGCCAGCGGCCACCGGTCGGGAGTGGTGCCTGGGTGCGTCCCGAGCCGGTGGCCGGCGTGGCGATCCGTGCATGCGTGTGCGATCGTCCTCGGACCCATGCGCGGTGCCCCCCTTGCGACCGGCGGCATCGCCGGTGGCCGCGGTCCGGCCGGCGCTCTCCCGGTCGGCAGGGGACCAGAGTACCGGAACATGAAATCGACGTCAACATCGACACCGGGTCGCAATCGGCCCACGGCGCCGGGCACGCTCCGTTGTCATGACATCACAGCGACCATCTTGTTACGGTCACATGCCAACGCGCCCCGCTCGCCGCGCGCAGGCCCGGGGCGCCAGCTGGTCACCGCCGCGAGGAGAGGCATGCTGGACGTCCGACGTCAGGCGTTGCGCCGCTGGGCGCTCCTGGTCGCGGCCGCCACGCTGGTCGGGCTGCCCACCGGCGCCGGGGCGTCGCCCACCGCGCCCGACCAGGAGGAGGCGGGCGCCGACGACGCCATGGGCGCCGACGACACCCTGGTCGACGTCGCCAGCCTGACCGGCAACGACGTGGCCGACGTGCTCGGTGACCTCCACACCAAGATCGCCGACCAGCTCGGCGCCCTCACCGCGGCCGAGCAGGCCGTGAGCACCGCCAACCAGAACGTGGCCGCCGCCGACGACGCCATCGCGAACCTCGAGTTCCAGATCGAGGACCAGACGGCCCGCAGCGACGCGGTGGTCATCGACGCCTTCATCAACCCGCCAGCCACCAACGCCTTCGACGTGCTCACCGCCGAGAACACGCTCGACGCCACGGTCAAGCAGGCCATCCTCGACATGCAGGCCGACGACTCGGCCGCGGCGCTCGAAGCCCCCCAGGCCGCCCTCCACGAGCTGTCGATCGCCCACGCCAACCAGCAGGCCGCCCGCGACGAGGCGTCCCGGGCCCGCGACGAGGCCCAGGCCGTGCTCGACGACCTCGGCGCCGCCGCCAGCCAGGAGGCCCAGTTCGTGGCCAGCGTCCAGGCCGCGCTCGACCGCCAGGCTGCCGCCCCGCCCCCCGCCGACCCGGCGGAGGCCGCCGCGATCGCCGCCCGGTCCGCCGAGATCCGCGCCGCGCTCGAGAACGCCGCCCAGGCCAAGGCTCTGGCCGACGCCCAGCGGGCCATCGAGGAGGCCAACAACCGCCGCATCGCCGCCGGCCTCATGTTCTGCCCGGTGGCCGGCCCCGTGCACTTCACCGACACGTGGGGCGCCGCCCGGTCGGGCGGCCGGATCCACCTGGGCGTCGACATGATGGCCGACCGCGGCGTGCCCACCGTGGCCCCGTTCAGCGGCGAGGTCGTCCACCGCACCAGCAGCCTGGGCGGCCTCTCGTGGTACCTCTACGCCGACAACGGGAACATGTACTACGGCACCCACCTGTCGGCCTACGAGAACCAGGGCGCCGGCTGGGTGCAGGCGGGCACGGTCATCGGCTACGTCGGCGACACCGGCAACGCCCGGGGCACGCCCCACCTCCACTTCGAGGTCCACCCCGGCGGCGGGGCCGCCGTCAACCCCTACCCCTACGTCGCCGCCGTCTGCTGACCTTGCCGCGGGCGCCGCGACTGATCTAGACATCCTCCGTCAGGAGCGGACTGGCCGCCGTGCGCGCGATCCCCCACAGGGGCGCCGCCGGCTGGGGTGGAGGGCAGGCGAGGATGCGGATCCGTCGGGCAGGTCTGGTCGTGAGCGCGCTCGCGGCCCTGGTCGTGGCGGGCCTCCCCGCCGTCACCCCCGGGGCGGGCGCCGCCCCCGCCGGGCAGCTGCACCTGCCCGACCTCCGGAGCGTGATCCCGCTCGGCGAGATGTCCATCGCCTACGACGACACCGGGAGGGTGTTCCGTTACACCCACGTCATCGCCAACTTCGGCGACGGCCCGCTGGAGATCCAGCCCAGCTACGACCCGGCCACCGACACCGCCGTCGGCGTGCAGCGCATCTACTCGCACGACGCCGGCGGCACCTGGACGGTGGCCGAGCAGCGGCCCATCGTCGGCCGCTTCGTGTACCACGCGGTCCACGGCCACTACCACTACCCCCTGGCCGAGTTCGGCCTGTACTCGGTGGCGGCCGACGGGTCGATCGGCAACCCCGTGACGATGAGCCCCAAGGTCGGGTTCTGCATCGCCGACTCGGCCGAGTTCGACGGGTCGCTCCCCCACGTCGGCGCCTTCCAGTACTCGGGCGGGGCCTGCCTCGACCCCCGGTCCACCCTCGGCATCTCGGTCGGCTACGGCGACATCTACGACCACCGCGACGCCGGCCAGTCGATCCCCGCCGCCGGGCTCGCCGACGGCACCTACTGGTTCCGGTCGGTGGCCGACCCCGACAACTACCTGCGCGAGAAGGACGAGACCAACAACATCACCGACGTGAAGGTGCAGGTCGCCGGCGACACGATCACCGTCCTGTCCGGCGAGCAGCACCCGTCCTCGACGCCGCCGTCGGTGACGCTCACCGCCCCCACCGGCGGTGCCCTGTCCGGCACCACCACCCTGCGGGCCACGGCCAGCGACCCCAGCGGCATCGCCGGCGTGCAGTTCCTGCTGGACGGGTCGCCGCTGGGCCCGGCCGACACCACCGCGCCCTACGAGATGCCGTGGGACACCACCACCGTGCCCGACGGCGGCCACACCCTGGCCGCCAAGGCCACCAACGGCCGGGGCGCCCGGGGCACGACCGCCGCCCAGCAGGTCGTTGTGACCAACGCTGGCGGCGGGGGCCCGGCGCTCGCCAGCGACGTCGTCCGCTTCGCCGACGCCCGGGGCACGCTGACCACCCCCGCCTTCACGACCGCCACCGCCGGCGAGCTGCTGGTGGCGTTCGTGGCCGGCGACGGCGGCAGCGACGGCGGGCAGACCGCCACCGTGACCGGCGCCGGGCTCACCTGGACGCTGGCCCGGCGGGCCAACGCACAGGCGGGCACGTCCGAGGTCTGGACGGCCCGGGCCCCGGGGGTGCTGACCAACGCCACCGTCACGGCCAAGCTGGCCCAGACCGGCTTCGACGGCTCGCTGACCCTCGTCGGCTTCGCCGGCGCCGCCGGGGTGGGCGCCACCGCCGGGGCGTCGGCGGCCACCGGCGCGCCCGCGGCCACGCTCACCACCACCGCCGACGGATCGTGGATCCACGCCGTCGGCAACGACTGGGACGGCGCGGTGGCCCGCACGCCCCGCGCCGGCCAGGAGCTCGTCCACCAGTGGGTCGACACCGATGTGGGCGACACGTTCTGGAGCCAGCGCACCACCGCCGCCACCCGGGGCACGGCCGTCCCGGTGACGATGGGCGCCACCACCCCGACCACCCACCGCTGGAACCTGGCGGCGGTCGAGGTGCTGCCGGGCACGCCGGTCCCGCCCGGCCCCCGCATCAGCGACGTCGTCGTGCTCGACCGCACGTCGACGTCGGCCCGCGTCACCTGGACCACGGACCTCCCGGCCTCGACGCAGGTCCAGTACGGCCCGACGTCGAGCTACGGCTGGTCGACCCCTGCCGACGCCACCCTCGCAACCACCCACAGCGCCACGCTCGCCGGGCTCGACCCCGAGACCACCTACCACTACCGGGTGGTGTCGACCGACGGCGCCGGCCACACCACCCGCAGCCCCGACTTCGTGTTCTCGACGGCCGGCGTGTCCACCCTGTCGTGCCACATCACGGCCCCGACCTCGGGGGCGACCGTGTCGGGCTCGATCACGGTGTCGGCCGACGCGTCCAGCACGGCCAGCGTGAGCGGGGTGC
>DASXRH010000026.1:0-4812 GCA_036506715.1 Acidimicrobiales bacterium | reverse complement strand
CGAGCGCGCCGCTGCGCCGAAGGTGGGCGGACAGGCGCTCGACCTCGGCCCAGGCGTCGTCGACCCCCGTGCCCATGAGGGCCGAGACGGGCACCACCGGCGGCGACCACCCCGGGTGCTTCGGGCGCAGCAGGTGGACGGCGTGGCGGTAGTCGGCCACGGCCCTGTTGGCCGCCGGCAGCAGGTCGCCGTCGGCCTTGTTCACCACCACCAGGTCGGCCAGCTCCATGATCCCCCGCTTGATGCCCTGCAGCTCGTCGCCGCCGCCGGGCGCGGCCACCAGCACGAAGCAGTCGACCATGTCGGCCACCGCCGTCTCGGACTGCCCGACGCCCACGGTCTCGATCACGATCACGTCGAAGCCGGCGGCCTCGCACACCAGCGCCGCCTCCCGGGTTCGGCGGGCCACGCCCCCCAGCGTGCCCCCCGACGGCGACGGCCGGATGAACGCGGCCGGGTCGCGGGCCAGGCGCTCCATGCGGGTCTTGTCGCCCATGATCGACCCGCCGCTGCGGCGGCTGGAGGGGTCCACGGCGAGCACCGCCACCCGGTGGCCGGCGCCGGTGAGGTGGGTGCCGAGCTCGTCGATGAACGTCGACTTGCCGGCGCCCGGTGTGCCGCTGACGCCCACCCGAACCGCCCCGCCGGTGGCCGGCAGGACGGCGTCGAGCAGCGCCGCGGCCTCGGCCCGGCGGTCGGGCAGGGTCGACTCGACGAGCGTGATCGACCGGGCCAGGGCCCGCCGGTCGCCCGCCCGCAGGCGCTCGGCCAGCTCGCCCACCGGCCGCAGGTGCATGGCGGCGAGTGTACGCGGCGGTCGGCGGGGGACGGTCCGTGAGACTCGGTGCCCGCTGGTCTACGACTCGATGAATGCTGCGTGACAGCCCTTGACCCCGGGGGGACGCCCCCCGATCATGAGGACGCGCATCGTCGCGCGCCCTCATGAAGCTCATCATCCAGATCCCCTGTCTCAACGAAGAGCAACAGCTCCCGGCCACCCTGGCCGACCTGCCTCGCCACGTCCCCGGCATCGACCGGGTCGAGTGGCTCGTCGTCGACGACGGCTCGACCGACCGCACCGTCGAGGTGGCGCACGCCCACGGCGTCGACCACGTCGTCAAGCTGACCAACAACAAGGGCCTGGCCTCGGCGTTCCAGGCCGGGCTCGACGCCTGCCTCAAGCTGGGGGCCGACGTCATCGTCAACACCGACGCCGACAACCAGTACGCGGCGGGCGACATCGCCGGGCTGGTGGCGCCCGTCGTGGCCGGCCGGGCCGACATGGTCATCGGCGACCGCCACGTCGCCGGCATCGACCACTTCTCGCCCACCAAGAAGCGCCTCCAGCGGTTGGGCAGCTGGGTGGTGCGCCAGGCGTCGGGCACCGAGGTCCCCGACGCCACCTCGGGGTTCCGGGCCTACAACCGCGAGGCGGCGCTGAGCCTCACCGTGGTGTCGACCTTCACCTACACGCTGGAGTCGCTCATCCAGGCGGGCAAGAGCCTCACCGCCGTCGACCACGTGACGGTGGGGACCAACCCCAAGGTGCGCGAGTCGCGGCTGTTCACCTCGACCGGCGCCTACGTGCGCCGCAACATCGTGGCCATCTTCCGCATCTACACCGGCTACGAGCCGCTGAAGGTGTTCTCACTGATGGCGGGGCTGCTGCTGGTGGCCACGCTCGGCGTGTGGAGCCCCTTCCTGTGGGACTGGATCGTGCACGGCGACCGCGGCGGTCACATCCAGTCGATCGTGCTGGGCGGCGTGCTGCTGGTGGCCGCGGTCCAGATCTTCGCGCTGGGGGTGCTGGCCGACGTGATGGCGTCGCACCGGGTGGTGTCCCAGCGCACGCTCGAACGGGTGCGGCGCATCGAGCTCGTGCTGGGCGTGCCGCCCTCGCACTACGTGGCCCGGCCCGACGGTCCCCGGCCGCTGCGGGTGGCCGAGGTGGCGGTGGCCGCCGACGCCGACGCCAACGCCGACGCCGACGAGGTCGACGGGCCGGCGGTCGTCGCCGGCCACGCCCCGGTCGAGGTCTGAGCGCCGCCCCCGGTCAGGCCCCGCTGGGCGCCACGCCCCGGCGGCGCCTGTGCCACGGGACGGTCAGCGCCGCGCCGGCGACGTCGACCAGCAGGAACGCGAGCCGGCTGCCCACGGCGATGGTGGCTCCGATGCCCGCCGGCAGGCCCGAGGCGGCCACGAAGACCGCCTCGCGCACGCCGGCCCCTGCCGGCACCGGCACGGCCACGAACCCGGCCGTCCACGACAGCGTGGTGGCCACGCCGATGCGCAGCACAGGTGGGTGGGGCAGCAGGGCCCGGGCGGTGCACCAGGTGGCCGCCCAGATGAACAGCCAGGCCGGCAGGTAGCTGGCCACCACGGCCACGGTCGCCCGCCACGGGGGGATGGCGATCTCGGCGCCCCGGCCTGTCACCCGCACGAGCAGGTCCCGGCCCCAGCCCAGCACCCGGGGGTGGAGGGCGGCCAGCCCCAGCGGGAGCAGGAGCAGCAGCGCCAGGGCAGCCGGCGACTCGGACTGCTTGGCCAGGTCGAGGGGGACGAGGACCGCGGCCACCGCCAGCGCCGCCAGGTAGAGGGCGGCCAGCGACAGGCCCACGCTCGGGTAGGCGCGGTGGCGGGGGACCCCGCCCCGTCGCGCGAGCTCGCCCCGGCCCAGCACCGGCCACACCCCGCCGGGCACGTACTTGCCGATCTCGCCGGTGAAGTACCAGGCGATGGTGGGGCCCCGGTCGGGCGGCGGGCCCAGCAGGCCCATGGCCCGGCGCCAGCAGGCCGCGATCCATGTCATGCCGGCGGCGGCGCACAGGATGGCGGCCACGATCCAGCCGGGCTCGGCGCCGGCGATCTGGTCCCGCACCTGCGACCACTGGTCGGCGATGCGGGCCACCACGAACGCGATGCACACGCCGCCGATGACCAGGCCGATCAGCGCCGGCAGGGCGATGGCCCGGGCCCGTCGGGCCCGGCGGCCCCGCGCCGGCCCGGCGGGAGCGGGCGGGCCGCCCGCTCGGTCGCCCGTGCCGTCGGCGGCGGGCGGGGCGGGGGTCACGGCGTCGCTCGGCATCGCGCCTATTCTGTCCGACCGGGCCCCCGCGCCCGGGGGTCGGGGGTTCCGCCGGGCTCCCGGTTCGCCAACGGTGTGTGTCGGGAGAATGAAGATTGCCGCCCGGACCCGGCATCCGGGCACCGATGACGCGATCCCCCGGCGGGAGCGTGGTAGTCCAGGTGACCGCCCCGACGACAGCACCGGGAGCAGACCAGCGTGACCACGGTCGTCCCTACGGGGAACACCTACGACAAGTACGCCTCGACCAACCCGGTCGAGCGCCGGTTGATGGCCGGCTTCTTCGCCGCGCTCGACGGCGCCCTGCCCGACCGCCCGCCCGCCACCGCCCTCGAGGTCGGCATGGGCGAGGGCGAGGTGAGCGCGCGGCTGCGGGCCCGCTACCCCGGGGTGGCCGCCGTCGGCGTCGACCTGCCCGACGACGACCTGGCCGGCCAGTGGCGGTCCCGGGGCGTCGCCGGGCTGTTCGGCGACATCGCCCGGCTGCCGTTCCCGGCCGACCGCTTCGACCTGGTGCTCGCCATCGAGGTGCTCGAACACGTGCCCGACCCCGAGGCGGCGCTGGCCGAGATCGCCCGGGTGGCCCGCGACCGGGTGGTGCTGTCGGTGCCCCGCGAGCCCATCTGGCGAGCCGCCAACCTGGCCCGGGGCAAGTACATCGGCGCCCTGGGCAACACGCCCGGCCACATCCAGCACTGGTCGACCCGGTCGTTCGCCCGGCTGGTCGGCGCCCGGTTCGAAGTGGTGAGCGTGCGCACCCCCCTGCCGTGGACGATGGTGGCGGCGCGAGTGCGATGACCGCCGTCGTCGCCCCGCCGGCTGCCGACGAGCCGGCACCAGCGTCCTCGGACGGCGCCGGGGTCCCGCCCGCGGCCGGGGGCGTCGTCGTCGGGTCCGGGGCCCGGGCCCGGCACCGCCGGCGGGTCGTGCTGCTGGTCCTGGCCGCGGTGGCGGTGGGGCTGGCGCTGCGGGTGGCCATCTCGCTCACCGACGACGCCCCGTCCACCGACGAGACGGCCTACCTGCGGTCCGGCATCGCGCTGGTCGACGGCGAGGGGTTCACCCGGGGCGGGCGGCCCGAGTTGCACTTCCCGCCGTTCGTGCCGTTCCTGCTCGGCCTCGGCAGCAAGGTGTTCGCCGACGCCCACACCGGCACCGTGGTGCTGACCTGCGTGGCATCGACCGCGATCATCGTCCCCCTGGCGCTGCTGGCCCGCCGCATCGCCGGCGCCACCGCCGCCGTGGCCACGGCCTGGGTGGCGGCGCTCGCCCCCGGCCTGTCGACCACGGTGGTCAACCGGGGCGCCGGGTCCGAGGCCGTCTACATGCTGCTGGTGGTGGGGGCCCTGTGGCTGGTGGTGTCGGGCCTCGACCGGGCCGGCGCGACGCGGCTGGCCCGCCTGGCCGCCGCGGGCGCGCTGGTGGGCCTGGCCTACCTGACCCGGCCCGAGGGCCTGTTCGTGGCCCTGCCACTGGGGCTGGCCGTGCTGGTGGTGGCCGTCCGCGGGGCCGCGGGCGGCGGGGCCCGGCGGCTGCGGGCCGCGCTCGTGCCGGCGGCCGCGTTCGGAGTGCCCATCGTGGCCTGCGTCGTGCCCTACGCCGCCTACCTCCACGCCCACACGGGCACCTGGGAGCTGTCGGCCAAGACGCAGGACGCGTCGATCGCGGCCTGGCACGCCGTGGCCCAGAGCCACCGCGAGGAGCGCGACAGCATCCTCTGGGCGCTC
>DASXRH010000025.1:0-2184 GCA_036506715.1 Acidimicrobiales bacterium | reverse complement strand
GGCCAGCAGCGTCGACTTGCTCCGGCGGCCCGGCCGGCGGACCACCTTGGTGACCGAGTAGCGCTGGCGGCGGTTCCAGGTGGCGCTGTCGAGGGCCGTGATGGGCCCGGTGTTGTACAGGAACGTGTTGGGGTTGGAGTTCCTGGTCTCGAACCGGAACTGGTACGAGACGTTGGGCTTGCCGTCCCCGTCGTTGTCGACGTGGATCTCGTAGAGCACGTCGTCGCCGAACTCGTAGAAGTTCGGGCCGCCGGCGGGCGCCTCGATCGGCAGGTAGTTGGTGATGATGGTGACGGTGTTGTTCGGCGTCACGAAGGCGTAGGTGTCGGTGTTGTCCGCCACCGGGTCCTTCGAGATGCCGGGTGCTTCACGGTGTGACGACATCGTCGATCCCTCAGCTCGAGGCGCGCAGCATGCGGGCCACGAGCCGCTTGTCGGTGAACACGACCGACCGCTCGTCGATCAGCAGCTCGACCTCGCCAGCGGCGGCGTCGCGCACGTGGAGCAGGGCCGGGCCGGCGAGGGCGAGCTCGTCGGGGGTGGGGTCGGGGTCTGGGTCGGCACCAGCTGCCGACACGAAGGGCGATGCGATGGTGGCGGCGCCCGCCACCCCGATCGCCCCCGCCGAGCCCGTCACGAGGAACGAGCGGCGAGACACGGATTCCATGGGGTTTCCTCCTGTAGCCGTCGAGACGGTTGCAGGGGGGATTCGGGACCGGTCACGGGCGCGGATGGCGCGCCGCTCACGACGCCCCGTGCCGCAGCGGCCACGGGCGGGCCCGGCGGGTCAGCGGGTCAGGCGGGGTGGGTCGGCTTGCCCCGCACGGCCGCCAGCACCTGGTCGGCCGCCCGCAGGTGGGTGACGCCGGCGTCGACCGCCAGGCGGGCCAGGTCGAGGGCCGTGACCTCCCGGCCCGAGCCGGCCACCACGCCCCGCCGGTCCCAGTCGTCGGACGGGATGGCGTCGATGCGGTCGGCCGCCGCGTTGGCCTCGAGCCCCAGCTCGGACAGCCGCTCGTGGACCGTGCCGGTGGGGGCGCCCGGCTTGGGCCGTTGGGCCGGGTCGACGTCGGCGGCGGCCAGCGTGGGCCGGTCGTCGGTGATCACCGCAGCCAGGGCCCGGTCGGCGGCGGAGATGGCCCGGGCGGCGGCCACCAGGTGCTCGAGCGCGGACCAGCCGCCGACGGCCCGGTGGGCCAGGTCGTCGGGGGACTCGTCGTCGCCCAGGCCGGTGAACAGCCCGCGGTAGCGGCGCTCCAGGCTGCGGAGGGCGACGGCGGCGTCGGACGGTGCGAGCTGCGACAGGTCCATCCACCCGGTTCTAGCGCGCCCCGGCGTGTCCCGCCGGTAGCTTGCCGGCATGTCCATCTACGACGTGTCGATCAGCGCCCTCGACGGTGGCCCCACCGACCTCCACGACTACGAGGACAAGGCCGTCCTGCTGGTCAACGTGGCCTCCCAGTGCGGGCTCACGCCCCAGTACACGGGGCTGGAGGAGCTGCACGAGCGGTTCGCCGACCGGGGCTTCACCGTGCTCGGCGTGCCCTGCAACCAGTTCGGCGGGCAGGAGCCGGGCACGGCGGAGGAGATCGCCACGTTCTGCTCGACGAGCTACGGCGTGACCTTCCCCCTGACCGAGAAGGTCGAGGTCAACGGCGAGGGCCGCCACGAGCTGTACCAGCAGCTGGTCGACGTGGCCGACGGCGAGGGCCACACCGGCGACATCCGCTGGAACTTCGAGAAGTTCCTGGTGGCGCCAGGCGGCGAGGTGGTGGCCCGCTTCAACCCGTTGGTCGAGCCCACCTCCGACTCGGTGGTCGAGGCGGTCGAGAAGGTGCTGCCCGGCTGATCCCGGGCCCCGGCCGGCGCCCGCGGGCGGTCAGCGGCCCCGCGCCGCCCGCAGCACCCGGCCCACGTCCAGCAGGTGGTGGCTGCCCTCGTGGACGGCGATGGTCGCGAGGTCGACCACCGCCACCTCGCGGCCCCGCCCGGTCACCGTCGGCAGCCGCCACTCGCCCCCGGTCAGCTCGTCGAGCGTGATGGCCAGGCCGCCGGCGGCGTCCGCCAGGTCGTCGGCCACCTCCTCGCGCCCGAGACCGGGCGCGCTGGTCGCCACCCACGCCTCCCAGTCGACGACCGGCTCGGCCGGCTCGTGGCGGGCCAGCGCGCACCGCACCCTGTCGT
>DASXRH010000024.1:0-3389 GCA_036506715.1 Acidimicrobiales bacterium | reverse complement strand
CCCGGGCTAGGCCCCGCCGCGCCCGCGCGCGCCCGTCAGCCGGCCGGCCGTGTCAGCCGACGGGCTGGTGGGGATAGAGGCTGCGGCAGGGGAAGCACCACCGCTCGACGCCCTCCACCACGTCCACCTTCTCCTCGGCGTCCCAGGCCGCCGGGGTGACGTAGACCCGGCGCACGGGGGCCAGGTCGTCGGCCGTGGACCCACACGATTCGCAGGTCCCCTCGGCGGCGTTCTCGGGGGTCGGCGACATGGCGGTGAGGCTAGCGACGCCGCTAGCGTTGGCGGCACCGCCGGCAGCCTCCCAGGCGCTGGACGGGGAAGGAGGGTTGCGCCGATGCGCACACTTACGGTGCCCGCCATCCGCGCTCGCAAGGTGCGAGACGGCGGCGATCCGCTGGTCATGGTGACCGCCTACGACGCGCCCGGCGCCCGCCAGGCGCACGCCGCCGGGGTCGACCTGATCCTGGTGGGCGACTCGCTGGCCATGGTCGTGCTGGGCTACGACGACACGCTGGCCGTCACCGTCGACGACATGGCCCACCACACCGGCGCCGTGCGCCGGGGGCTCGCCAACTCCACCGCCGAGGGGCCCCGGCCGCTGGTGGTGGGCGACCTGCCGTGGATGAGCTACCACACGGCGGTGGACGACGCCGTGCGCAACGCCGCCGCCCTGGTTCGGGCAGGGGCACAGGCGGTCAAACTCGAGGGCGGCCGCAAGCGCCTGCCCGTGGTCGAGGCCATCGTCGACGCCGAGATCCCGGTGATGGGCCACATCGGCCTCACGCCCCAGTCGGTGCACGCGCTGGGCGGGTTCAAGGTCCAGGGGCGCCAGCACGACGCGGCGCTGGCCCTGCGCGACGAGGCCAAGGCGCTGGCGGCCGCCGGGTGCTTCGCCATCGTGCTCGAGGGGGTGCCCGACGAGGTGGCCCGGCTGGCGACCGAGGCCGTCGAGGTGCCGACGATCGGCATCGGCGCCGGGCGCGACTGCGACGGCCAGGTGCTCGTCTACCACGACGTGCTGGGCATCGAGGACCGCGTGGCCCCCAAGTTCGTCCGCCGCTACGCCGACGTCAGCGCCGTGGCGGTCGAGGCGCTGGCCGCGTTCGCCGCCGACGTCCGCAGCCGCCGGTTCCCCGACGACGACGAGTCCTACCACCTCTCGGCCGAGGTGTCCGAGTCCCTGGCCCTGTACGGGTCCCCCGCCCAGGGTTGAGGCGCCCGAGCACCGTCGCCGACCGGGGGACGCCGTCCGCGGACCGGCATCCCCGGCCGGCACGCGGGTGCAAGGATGCCCCGGTGATCTGGACGCAGCGAACGGCGCGGGCGACCGCCGCCGCGGCGGTGGCCCTCGCACTCGTCGCCGCCGGCGCCGGGTGCAGCAGCGGCGACGGGGGGTCCGACGCGGGGGCCGCGGGCGACCGCGGCGCCACCGGGACGACGGTGGCTCCGCCATCCACGGCGGCGCCCGGCACCGACGACGGGCCGCTGTCGCGCACCGACCTGGCCCGGTGGTCGGGGCAGGCCGAGGCGGTGGTGGGTACCGGGGCCGACCTCGACGAGCCGCCCGGCCCCGCCCAGCGCACCCGGCTCGCGGGCTTCGGCGAGACCGCCGTCTCGGTCGAGGCGGCCGACGGCACGGTGACCGGCTGCTGCGTCCTGGTGGCGGTCACGTCCGCCCAGCGCGAGCGGGGCCTCATGGAGGTCACCGACCTCGGCGGCTACACCGGCATGCTGTTCGTGTGGAACAAGGACGCGTCGGGCGGGTTCTGGATGCGCAACACGCCCACGCCCTTGTCGATCGCCTGGTTCGACGCCGAGGGCGGGTTCGTGTCCTCGGCCGACATGGCGCCGTGCGACGACACCGACGACTGCCCGTCCTACGACCCCACCGGGCCCTACCGCTTCGCCCTCGAGGTGCCCGAGGGCGGGCTCGACGAGATGGGCATCGGGCCCGGCAGCCGCATCGCCGTGGGAGGCGAGTGCGCCGGCGACGGGGCCTGATCCGCCCCGATCCAAACTGTCACACCCCCTCGGCATCATCGCCGATGTGAGGAACCGCCACGGCCCCCGCTACCATTCCGGGGTCATATTCGCCCTGCTCCGCGACCGCGGGGCCCCGGCCACGCCGGGTCCGAAGGGAGGTGAGCGCTCGCGATGCGAGCCTACGAACTGATGGTCATCATCGACGCCGAGCTCGACGACGAGGTGATCGACGCCACCGTGAAGCGCATCGCCGACCTGGTCGGCCAGCGCGGGGCCACGGTGAAGCGCGAAGACCGCTGGGGCCGCCGGCGCTTCGCCTACGAGATCAACCATAAGCACGAGGGCTACTACGTGGTCTTCGAGTTCGTGGGCGGCAGCGACCTCGACCAACTCGAGCGAGCGCTGCGACTCGCGGACGAGACCGTCCGCCACAAGGTCGTGCGCCTGCCCGATCACGAGGCCGCCCGCCGCGGCCTCCTCGAGCAGGCCAGTTAGGGAGGCTTGCAGCCATGTCGTCCAACGTCACCATCGTGGGGAACCTGACCCGCGATCCCGAACTGCGGTTCACCCCGGCGGGTGCCCCCGTGACCACCTTCGGGGTGGCCGTCAACCGCCGCTGGCAGAACCGCGACAGCCAGCAGTGGGAGGAGAGCACCTCCTTCTTCAACGTCACCTGCTGGCGTGACCTCGCCCAGAACGTCAGCGAGTCGCTCGAGAAGGGGTCGCGCGTGGTCGTGACCGGCCGCCTCGAGCAGCGCTCGTGGGAGACCAACGACGGTGAACGCCGCTCGGTGGTCGAGATCGTCGCCGACGAGGTCGGCCCCAGCCTGCGCTGGGCCACCGCCGAGATCAGCCGCACCGACCGCCGCGACGGCGGCGACGGTGGGTGGAGCGGGGGCGGGGGCGGCGCCAGCCGCGGAGGTGGGGGCGGGGGCGGCCCCAGCCGCGCCGTCTCCAACGAGGCGCCCACCGGTTACGACCCCTCCGAGGAGCCGTTCTGATGCCCGCCAAGTCACGCTCCAAGAACAAGGACAACGCCCGCAGGGCCAAGAAGAAGACCAGCCTGCTCATCACCGAGGGCGTCGAGTACGTCGACTGGAAGGACGTCAACCTGCTGCGCCGGTTCATGTCCGACCGCGCCAAGGTGCGGGCCCGCCGCGTCACCGGCAACAACGCGCAGCAGCAGGCCGACGTGGCCAAGGCCATCAAGAACGCCCGCGAGATGGCGCTGCTGCCCTACGTCACCCGCATCACCCAGCAGCGGGGCGGCCGGGGAGACCGCGGTGACAGGGGCGACCGCGGCGACCGCGGGCCCCGCGGCGACCGGGGCCCCCGCGACGACCGCGGGCCCGACGAGCGGCGCGACCGGGGCGACGCCCCGCCGCCGCCGCCGCCCGGGCCCGCAC
>DASXRH010000023.1:0-2777 GCA_036506715.1 Acidimicrobiales bacterium | reverse complement strand
TCGTGCTCGAACCCTGACCCGCCCGCCCCGGGTGTAGGGCGCCGCCTACTGCCGCCGTCCGCCGATGACGGCGATCATCGAGCGCGTGCTGACACCGACGCCGACCCGCCTGCAGGGATCCGTCGCGCTCGTCACCGGGGGAGCGTCCGGCATCGGCGCCGCCACGGCGCGCCGGCTGGCCGCCGAGGGTGCCCGCGTGGTGGTCGCCGACCGCGACGACGACGGCGCGCGGCGGCTGGCGGCCGACATCGGCGGCGACGCCGTCGCGTTCGATGTCACCGATCCGGCCGGGGTGCGGGTCGCGATCGGGCACGCCGACGAGGCGTTCGGCCCGATCGACGTCCTGGTGAACAACGCCGGCGGCGACCGGCCCTCGTTCTTCCTCGACACCGACGAGTCGACGTGGGAGGCCGTGCTCGCCCTCAACCTCACCGGCGTCATCGCCTGCACGCATGCCGTGCTCGGGTCGATGGTCGGCCGGCGGCGGGGCACGATCGTCAACGTGGCCAGCGAGGCAGGCCGGGTCGGCATGGTGGGCGGCGCCGTGTACGCCGCCGCCAAGGCCGGCGTGATCGGCTTCACCAAGGCCATCGCCCGCGAAGGGGCGCACCACGGTGTCCGCTGCAACGCCGTGGCGCCCGGCCCGATCGACACCCCGATGCTCGACGGGCTCGCGCGCGATCCGCTCGGCGCCCGCCTCCGGCAGGGGATGATCGACGCCACCGTCCTCGGGCGGTGCGGGCAGCCGGACGACGTGGCCGCCGCCATCGCCTACCTGGCGTCCGCCGACGCCTCCTTCGTCACGGGCCACACCCTGGCCGTGAGCGGCGGGCTGTCGATGTGGTGAGCGAGCCCGGCCCGCTCGAGCTGGTGCCCCTGGGGCGGATGTCGGCGTTGCTCCACGCGCCGCGCGTCCTCGAGGGGACCCCGGCCGGGGACCGGTGGATCTTCGAGGTCGTCAGCGGCTCGTTCGAGGGCGAGCGCCTGCGGGGCGCCGTCGTCGGGCGGGCCAACGCCGACTGGATGACCGTCGGGCCCGACGGCACCGGCAGCCTCGACGTGCGGGTGCTCCTGGAGACCGACGACGGGGCGCCGGTGTTCGTCCACTACACCGGCCGGGTCGACGTCTCCAGCGGCGGCGGTGGCCCGGTGTACGCCACACCCCGCTTCGATACGGGCGACGACCGCTACCGCTGGCTGAACCCGGTCCAGGCGGTGGCCAAGGGCCGCTTCGACGGCACCAGCCTCGTCTACGACGTCTTCGAGCTGCGCTGACGGCCCTCGACAGGGTGCGGCGGGGGTGAAGTAGGGCGGCCCCTACTACCGCCCGGCACCCCCGGGGCGGACGCTGGTCACACGGGCCGGCACAGGCCCACACAAGGGGGACATGAGCGATGAACCGCTTCTCTCACGGTCGGATGCACCGGCGGATCCTCGCGGTGACGCTGCTCGCCGTGCTCGGTGCCGCCGTCGCGTGCTCGGACGACGACACGACCGCGTCCAGCTCGGGCTCGGACCTCGGCGACACCACCGCCACGAGTGTCGGCACGGAGGCGACCGGCGAGCCGATCGCGATCGGCTTCGTCAACAGCGAGGGCGGTGCGTTCTCGGTGCCCGAGCTGCGGGTGGGCAACGAGGTCGCCGCGGACTACATCAACGCGCGGCTCGGCGGCGTGGACGGCCGGCCGGTGCACGTGACCCGGTGCGCCACCGACGGCTCGCCCGAGGCATCGATCGATTGCGCCAACCAGTTCGTCGAGGACGGCGTGGTGGCGGTCGTCGAGGGCACGGACCTGGGCGGCGACGCCATGCTGCCGATCCTGGCCGCCGCCGGGATCCCGCTGGTGGGGCACGTGCAGTTCGGCCCGGCCCGCATGTTCGACCCGAACGCCACCTACTTCGGTGCCGCCACCCTCGCGTACGGCGCCGCCGCCCTGCGGTTCTACGCGGACGAGGGCGCGACATCGGTGACCTGGTTCCTGCCCGACGAGCCGTCGAGCCATGCCTTCACCGACGCGGCGCTCGAACCGACCAGCGAGCAGCTCGGCATCGACTACAAGACCGTCTACTACGACGCGGCGTCGCCCAACTGGGCGGTTCTGGCCGCCACGGCCGTGTCGGAGCGCCCGGACGTCAGCGGCAGCATCGCCGCCACCGACGCCCAGTGCGCCGAGATGATCGGGGCGCTGCGCGACGCCGGCTACCAGGGGCGCATCCTGGCCGCCTCGTGCGGGGGCCTCTACGACGCCCTCGGCTCCGCGGCGGTGGGCGTCGACACCGACGCCGACCACTGGAACCCGGGTGACCTCGAGTCGGCGCCCGCGGCCAAGCAGGCCCAGCTCGAGGAGTACGGCGCGGTCATGCGCGACGCCGGTCACGAGGACCTCATCCCGGGCAACGCCATCATCAGCTTCGCCGACCTCATCAACCTGACCAAGATCATGGCGACGATCGACGGCCCGATCGACGGTGCCTCGGTCACCGGTGCGCTGCGGGCGACGAAGGACTTCGACAGCTATGCCGGGCCCACGATCAGCTGCGACGGCTCGGTCCTCCCCGGCAACTCGGCGTGCAGTACCGGCCTGCTGTTCTTCCAGGTCCAGGACGACGGCTCGGTCCGGGCGGTCACGGACGACTACGTCGACGTGACCGGGCTGCTCGGTTGAGACCGGGCCGGACACGGCGATGAGCGACCACCTGCTGTTCCTCATCGTGGGCCTCGGTGCCGGCGCCGCGTACGCGGCGCTGGCCATGGCCCTCGTCACGACCTACCGCGG
>DASXRH010000022.1:0-2105 GCA_036506715.1 Acidimicrobiales bacterium | reverse complement strand
GCGCTCGTCGTCTTCGACGGACAGGATGCGGGTACCCACGCTCAAGATCGTGCCTCATTGCGAGGCCGCGCGCGTACCCGGGGCCCCGCGAGGGGCCTCGGGAGGAGCGTCGTCACCGCGGGGCGGGGCCGGCGTCCTGGTCGGTGTACGCGGCGAGGAGGGCTTCGCGACCGGGCCCGCGCCCGGTGCGGTAGTGCAGCCCCTCGGGCAGCTTGGACCCGAGGTCGCGGCACCCCACCAACGCCCGGGCGCCGGCGTCGGTGAACGAGTCGAGCGCCCGGAGGTCGACCTCGATGCGGGAGGGACCGCGGTCGAGGGCGGCCGACGTGGCGTCGAGCAGCGCGCCCCCGGCTGCCTCGTCGAGGCAGCGCACCACGGCGAGCACGACCGTGCCACCGTTGGTGGAGATGTCGATTGGCGAGCTCGCAGGGACGTCCGATGGGGTGTCGACTGTGGCGTCGCTACCGGTGGCGGTGGGGCGTGGTGTCCCGAAGGAGGGAACGCCCGCGGTTGCGGCGGTCATCAGTACAAGTTTGCCGACAATTCGTGTCAGTGCACTGTACAAGGAGGTTGCGATCCGGTGACGACTGGCCTTCTCAGTGACTCACGACACATCCTGTGCGCCCAGAGAGCGCAAGAGGTCACGCAGCGGAGTCGCAAGCCGGGGCGCAGCCGCCAGCACCGACCCCGCCCGCAGCGGCCCGCCGTCGATGCCCGACACGACCGCGCCGGCCTCGCTGGCCACCAGGCCACCGGCCGCGAGGTCCCACCACGCCAGGCCCCGCTCGTAGTAGGCGTCCAGCCGGCCGCAGGCCACCGAGCACAGGTCGACGGCCGCCGCCCCCATGCGCCGGATGTCCCGCACCCGGGGCAAGACCCCGGTCAGCACCACCGCCTGGGCGGCCCGGCGGTCGGCGCCGTAGCCGAACCCGGTCCCGACCAGCGCGGTGGCCAGGTCGTCGCGGTCGGAGCAGGCGATCGGCTCGCCGTTGCGGCGGGCGCCCCCGCCCCGGGTCGCGGTGAACACCTCGCGGTGCACGGCGTCGGCCACCACCCCGGCCACCACGCCGGCGTCGTCCTCGGCGGCGATCGACACCGCCCAGCCCGGGAAGTCGTAGAGGTAGTTGGTGGTGCCGTCGAGCGGGTCGATCACCCACCGCAGGCCGCTGGTGCCGGCCCGGGCCGAGCCCTCCTCGGCCACGATCCCGTCGCCGGGCCGCTCGGCCAGCAGGGCCGAGACGATGAGGTCCTCGGACGCCCGGTCCATCTCGCTCACCATGTCGGTGGCGGTCGACTTGGTCTCGACCCGGACCCGTGACCGGTGCAGCCCGGACAGCAGCAGGTCCACCGCCCGGCCGGCCACGTCGCGGGCGAGATCGACCAGCGCGTCCGGATCGGGCGGCGGGACCGGGGGCGACGGGTGCACGGCGGTGCCGGGCGGCCGGTCGCCCGGGGAGACGGGGCGGTCGGTCATCGCCAGCGACGGTACCGTGCGGCCGATGGCGCCCACCCCACCGGTCCCCCCCGCCGTGGACCTGCGCAGCGACACCGTCACCCGGCCCACGGCCGCCATGCGGGAGGCGATGGCCACCGCGGAGGTGGGCGACGACGGCTTCGGCGACGACCCCACCGTGTGGCGGCTCCAGGTCCGCTACGCCGAGCTGACCGGCAAGGAGGCGGCGCTGTTCCTGCCGTCGGGCACCATGGCCAACCAGGTGGCCCTGCGGGTGCTGGCCCTGGCGGGCACGCTGGTGGTCGCCGGGCGCCGCCAGCACGTCGTCACCCACGAGGGCGGGGCGTTCGGCCTCAACCAGGTGGCCCAGCTCCACGTGCTCGACGACGACGACGGCACGCTCGACCCGGTTGCGATCGCCCACCTGGCGGAGGGGGCGGCCCACCGCTGGCCCGCCCCGTCGGTCGTGTGCGTCGAGGACACCCACCTGGGCTCGGGCGGGCGGCCGTGGCCCCTCGACCGGCTTGAAGCGGTCGCGGGCGTGGGCGTGCCCGTCCACCTCGACGGCGCCCGGCTCTTCAACGCGGCGGTGGCCACCGGCACCACCGTGGCCGCGCGGGCGGCCGGTGCCACCACCGTGACCTCGTGCCTG
>DASXRH010000021.1:0-5088 GCA_036506715.1 Acidimicrobiales bacterium | reverse complement strand
ACCTCCTCCTGCGGCGCCTGCGGGCCTTGCGGCGCAGCCGAAGGAGGCGACGGGGCGACAGCCGGGCCCGCACCAGCCGGCCCGCCGCGGACGCGGCCCGGCCCGCGCCCCGGAGGGAGGCGCCGGCCGCCGAGGCGACCGCGTCGTCCGACTTCCCGGCGGCGTCGGCGGCCTGGGCCCGCCCGGCCGGCGAGCTGCCCCGGCCGCCGCCGAGCCGGGGGCTCCGGAGACCGGGGAGGCGCCCGGGCGGGCGGCCCGGCCCGCTGGCACGCCCGCGCGGCCCGGGCCCGGCGCCCGATGCTCCCCGCGCACCGGCCCGGGCCCCGGCGCCGGCGCCACGCGCGCCGGCCTTCGCCCCGGCCCTCGCTCCCCGCTTGGTGCCCTCGCGGGCCCCCCTCGCCCCGGCCTGGGTGCCCTTCTTCGCGCCCTTCGCCGCCCCCTTGACGACGGCCTTGCCCCCCTTGGCGACCCCCTTGCCCGCCTTGGCCACCGGTTTGGCGACCGCCTTGCCGGCGCCCGCCGCCGCCTGGACGACCACGCGTCAGCTCCCGTCAGATCCAGCCGCGGTTGCCGCGCGTCTTGCCGGCCGTGCGCGTGATGCCGTGGGTCTTCTCCATCCGCCGCATGTACCGCCCGACCTGGGCCTTCTGCCCCACGAGCGGCGCGTGGTGGCGCAGGTTGTCGACGACGTGGCCCACCGGGTGGGCCCATGTCCGCGGCGCCCGGCGCTTCCACACGATCTCGTCGCGGGCCCGCCACTCGCCCCGTTGGGGCCCGCCGCCCTGGGGCAACCGGACGTCGACGTGCCCACCGCCTCCGGACTTGCCGTGCCGACGCCTGCCCTTCTTCCCCCCACCACCACCGCCGCCGGGCATGTCGACCCGGACGCGCCCGGGCTTGCCCTTGGACCGGCCGCCGTAGTCGTAGGTGTCGATCCGCTGCTCCAGGGTCGGCCGCTCACGGGTGCGCTCGATGCGTTCGAGGTTCCTGTACGACCGCTTGGCGCCGCGCCGCTCCGCGGCCCGGACCGTGAGGTAGTTGAGGCCGGCGGCGCCGACGGCGGCGGCGGTCCACCCCACGCCGAGGGCGGTACCTCGGACGGCCCGGGTGCCCACGCGGTCGGGCCGGTCGAAGTCGAAGCCCACCGGCCCGCTGGACTGGTAGTTGGCCGACGAGGGCGACACCCGGGTGAGGGCGTCGGCCATCGAGGTGGCGATGCTCTGGCCGGTCGTCAGGAACTTCTTGCGGGCGAAGTAGACCGTGCTCACCAGCAGCAGGACCATGACCCACCGCTCGACCAGGTCGGTGTTGTCGGGCAGCCCGTCCATGACCTGCTCGACGCTCACCATCATGAGGGCGAGCATGAAGCTCATCCCGACCGTCAGCAGGATGATCTGGACGAGCGCGCCGGCCCAGGCCCAGCACAATCGGCGCCCGGCCCCGGGCAGCACGGCGAAGAGGGCGACGAAGGGCGTGACCGCGAAGAGCACGGCCAGAAGGAACTTGGCGATCGCCACCGTGATCGCGCTGAGCCCCAGGAAGAACGCCACGACGAAGGCGATGATCATGGTCATCAGCGCGCCGAACATGCGGTCGATGCCTGCGCTCTCGTTGTAGATCTTGGCCGAGCTGCACTGGCCGCCGGACGCCTTGTCGGCGCGCTCCATGAACCGGGCCGGCCAGCCGTCGTCGTCCCAGTCGCCGACGGCGACGATGCCCTCCGCGGCGTCCAGGCAGGGCCCGGTCAGCCGCGTGCCCCAGTTGAGGTAGGCGTACGGGGTCTCGATGAACTCCTTGTTGACGCGGGCCTGGATGGGCTGGAGCGCGAGGTGGATGCGCTCCTTGCTGGTGGCGTTCGCCGGGATCACGGGCCGCTCGTCGGCGGGCGCGGCCGCCATCATGAGGTCGCCCGCCGCCAGGTCCATGTTCTGCGCGATCTCGCGCATGTACATCTCTTTGTTCTGGAGGATCACGGTGGCCAGGCCGGCCAGCACGAGGGCGACGACGATCTCGCCCCCGCCGGCGGCGAGCTTCCCCTTCAGCGCCATGAACCCGGCGAACGCGATGAGGACGAACCACGTGATGTCGACCAGGCCCCAGCCCCTGACCAGCTGGACGTCGTACCGGTCGGCGAGGTCGGCGACCAGCTGCGAGTACTGGGACACGTCGAAGCTGAAGCCCCAGTCGACGAGGAACTGGACGAGCTGGATGGCCGACGTTCCGAGGCCGAACATGGCGTTCGTCAGCCAGCCCATCAGCCGGTCGTTGTATTCGGTGACGTCGTACCAGGCGCCCGGCTTCCAGGTGAGCTGGTAGTTGGCCACGGGGTAGGAGCCCCAGCAGCCGTCCGGAAGGACGCCGGGCGCGTCCCACTTGGGGTCGTTGGGCCCTTTGCGAGCCTCCTCCTCGCGGATCTCGCGGCACGACTTCATCGGCGGGTGCTCGGCCAGGTCGCAGCCGTTGCTGTCCTCCGCGATCTCCTTGCGCCACCAGTACGGCGTGTTGGCGTCGACCGTGCGCTCCTCCTCGCTGTCCCACCAGAAGGCGCGCTCGTTCATGCACTTGATCGTCACCTTGGTGCCCTGGGGGCACAGCCAGTAGGGGTCGACGGAGGCGTCGGTCGACTGCTTGTAGATGCAGCTCGGGTCCGGCGCCGGACCCGGGTCGGTCGGCGCGGCCGGGGCCGCCGGCGCCCCGGGCGCGGCGGGCGACGCGTCGGCCCGCGCCGGGACCAGCGCCAGGCAGGCGGCGGCGACCAGGACGACGCCCACCCACCGGGCCCGGCGGACCGGAAGCGCCCTCACCGCTCCTCCCCGTCGGCCAGTGCCTGGGCCAGAGGCGTCCGCCGTCGGCGGCGGGCCCGGCGGCGGGCTTCGGCCGCGGCATCGTCGGTGCCGCGCCGAACCACCGAGGCCACGGGCACGGGTTCCGGCTCGATGACCTCGACCCGCGGCGGTTCGGCGGCGGGCTCCTGGTCCGTGGCCGGCGCCGGGCCGGGAGGCGTCGGTGCGGCCGGCAGGTCGGCCGCGGCCGGACCGGTCGCGTCCTCCCCAGGGGGCGCCTGGCCGGCGACCAGCTCCGGGGGCGAGGACAGGCGACCGGTGTACTCGACGAGCTCGCCCAGGTCGTCGCCGTCGTCGTCATAGCCGAGCGCGTCCGGGTCGTCGTCGAGCTCGAGCTCGGCGGCGTCGGACCGGCCGGCGTCGGCCCCGCCCGACGGCGAGGTGTCGAACACCGCGTCGATCTCCGGCAGGGTGGGCGGCAGCACCTGGATGAGACCGACCCGGTCGCGCACGTCCCGGTACAGGCAGACGCCGGTCGTCAGCCCCTGCTCCAGGGTCACGGCCGCGTCCACGCTGTCGGTCACCCCGAGGAACCGCAGCGCGGCCGGGATGGCCCGCCGGGCCTGGCGGAACACGAAGCGCGACCCCAGCAGGTCCTCCAGCTCGCTGATGGCGAAGTCGTTGGGGTGCTGGCTGGCCAACCAGATCGCGCCGTTGTGCTTGCGGCCGTCGCGCACACCCTCGATCAGCAGGTTCTGCCCGTGGGGCGACGCCAGCAGCGCCCACGCCTCGTCGTACAGAGCGGCCGCGAAGCGTCGCGGGTCGCGGAACACGACCCGCCGGCCCACGGCGGCCACCAGGTACAGCAGCGCCTGGCCCAGCACCTGTTCGGGCAGCATCATGCGGGCGCCGTGCTCGCTGGTCAGCGTCTCGCGGTCGGGCAGCGCCAGGTGGGGCGCCCAGAACACGATGAAGTCGGCATCGAGCGACATCGGGTCGCCCTCGCCGAAGGCCAGGGCCCCGGTGGCCGAGCGCCGGTAGTGGCTCAGCCGGCGGGCCAGTCCCCGGGCCGCGGCGTCGGGGTGGCGGCCGTCGGCGCCCATGCGCTCCAGCTCGTCGACCACGTCGCCCAGCCCGGCGTCCAGCCGGGGGGCCACGGCGTCGACGGCGTCGGCCAGCGCCGCCCCCTCCTCGGTGTGGGCCGAGCAGCCGGCCAGGAGCGACAGGAAGCCGAGTGTGACCGTCGTCCGCTCGTCGCCGGCGAAGCTGCGCATCGGGTCGAGCCGGACGTCGGCCCCCGCCTCGATCCGCACCACCTGCACCTTGCCCGGCAGGGCCTCGGCGAAGCGCACGTACTCGCCGCTCTGGGTGCGGTCGATCGTGACCACCTGCCCGCCCCGGGCCACGGTGTCCCAGCACAGGCGCTTGAGGAAGAACGACTTGCCCGACCCCAGCCGGCCCACGGCGGCCAGCGACGGGCTCGCGTTGGCCTTGGGCCCGAAGGCGGGGTCGAACAGCACCGGCGTGGCGTTGCCGCTGTCGAGCGACACGCCGAGCAGCAGGCCGCCCGGATCGCCGACGTCCGAGCCGCAGAACGGGCTGCCGGCCGCCAGGTCGCGGGCCAGCATGAACTGGGTGTAGTCACGGCACGCGGCGGCCGCCGCGGTGCCGGGCATCATCGACCGCAGCAGCGCCGCCTGACCGCCGGTCGGCCGGGCCAGCCCGTATTCGTGGGGCTGGAACATGCCGGTGAGCGTCCCGGCCCGGTCCTCCAGCTCGGCCAGGGTGGGGGCGGCCAGCGAGAGCAGGATCGTGGCCTGCAGCTCGGGCTCGGCCGGGTTCGCGCCCAGCTCGGTCCGCTCCTCGTCGATGGCCTGGATCGCCTCGGCCAGCTGGGGCGGGGCGCCGGTCAACTCGCCGTCGTACTCGTCGACCTGGCCCACCAGGTCGCGGTGCTTGCGCCGCACCTTGGTCTGGGCATCGGCATTCTTGACCGACTTCGTGCGGACGCACCAGTCCACCGGGAAGCCGGCGTGGTCGGCGTAGTACAACCACTCGCCGCCACCGCCGGGGAACCGGAAGTAGTGGGGCATGTCGGCCAGCGCCAGCACGGTCTGGTAGGCCGACCCGCCCGGGGCGTCGATGCGGACGTAGCGGCGGTGGCGGGGCCGGTCGTCGTCCTCGGCGCTGCCGCCCTCCTTCACGACCGCGTCGGTGAGGTGGGCCAGCACCCCCCGGGGCCGCCAGCGCTCGGCCTCGACCGACGCGCCGCGGCGCCGGCCGCCGGCCGGCTCGGGCGGCTCCC
>DASXRH010000020.1:0-1980 GCA_036506715.1 Acidimicrobiales bacterium | reverse complement strand
TCGCCAGCAGGACCTTCTGCGCCAGGTGCTGCTCCAGCGTGCGGCCGGTGAGGCGCAGGTCCGCCTCCACCCGGTCGAGTCGCAGCCCGAGGCTGCGCAGGAACCGCTCCAGCGTGGCGCCGATCGTCCGGCCGAGCAGGTCGGACAGGTCGTCGCCCTGGTCGGCGCTGGCGATCTGGGCCAACCGCGTGCGCTGGTGGAGCCGGTCGATGGCGGCCTGCAACGGCGCGGGCGACGGGAACAGCAGGCGCCACGAGGCCACGGCCCCGAGACCGACCACCGTGCCGAGCAGGAGGGGGACGATCACGCGTCGAACACCTCGGTGCGCAGGAACCGCTCTTCGTCGGTGTAGGCGAACGACCGGGACAGCCAGTAGAAGGACGCCCCGAAGCACAGCCCGATCAGCCCGAG
The DNA here is from genome assembly GCA_036506715.1 of Acidimicrobiales bacterium. Lineage (GTDB taxonomy): Bacteria > Actinomycetota > Acidimicrobiia > Acidimicrobiales > VFJN01 > ZC4RG19. The sequence continues at coordinate 1,569 of DASXRH010000020.1, read as the reverse complement.
GACGAGCTGCCCGAACAGCGAGTCGTAGGGGTCGAGGTAGTCGCGGTTGAAGATGATGAGGAAGACGGCGAACCCCGTCGTGAACGTGGTGATCACCCGGACGGAGGTGCGGGTGCGGGCCCGGCCGGCCTCGACCCGCAGGCGCATGTTGACGTCGGCCCGGGCCGACGCCGCCAGCCGGCCCAGCAGGTCGCCGAGCCGCTTGGGGCTCTTGTCGGCCGCCAGCAGCAGCGCGGCCACCACCAGGTCGCCGGACGGGTCGTTGATCTCGTCGGCGAACTCGCGCAGCGAGGGCGCCAGCCGCTCGCGCTCGAGGCGGGCCGCCAACCGCAGCACCTCGGGCCGGATCGCCAGCGGGGCGATGGTGGCGGTGGCCAGGATCGACTGCTCGAGGCCGCCCGAGCCGGCCATCGTGTCCCGGAGCATCTCGGCCCAGCCGGCCATGGCCTCGATGCGGTCGAGCTTGGCCTTCCGGGCCGCGCCGCCGCCCACCATGCTGGGCGCCATGAAGCCGGCCGCCCCCACCAGCAGGGCCGCCATCGGCCACCGGGTGACGAGCCCGACGATCAGCCCCACGCTCAACCCGAGGGCCAGGCGCAGGGTGAGGTTCTCGAGCTTGGGCGAGTGGTCGCCGGCGCCCGGGGGCGTGGGGTCGGGGATCTCGCCCGGCGCCACGGGGCGCATGGCGACGACGAACGTCACCACCCCCACGGCGACACAGGCGCCCAGCAGCCCGGCGATCATGCCCACGGTCGGCTAGCCCCGGTTGTTGATCGCCTGGGCCTCGGCGACGGGGAGGGCCACGGAGCTGACCCGGGTGGCGCCGCCGATGTTGGGACTGCCGCCGGCGAACACCCCGAACAGCGTGACCGTGTAGCTGCCCTCGTACTCGACGTTGGCGCTGACCGTGTAGGCGTCGCCGCCGAGCCCGGCCGACGACTGGTCGTAGGTGTGGTGGCAGGTGTTGGTGTCGGCGATGCCGATGTTGGCGCCGCCGTCGCTGCACTCGACGGCGCCGCCGTCGCCCGGGTCCCAGGTGATGCCGACCGGCGTCGCCCGCACCGTCACGGACAGGGGCCCGTCGGTGATCGTCTGGGTGGCGGGGCTGGCGCCGCCCTCGAGCCACAGCCACGTCTCGATGCCGACCATGGAGTTCAGCGCGGGGGTGGGGCTGGTGCCGACGGCCGGCGGCGTCGGGTAGATCACCGCCAGGGCCTGGCGGATGAGCTCCTGGGGGTCGCCGATCGTCACGTCCCAGTGACCGGTGGGCGACCACAGCGGCGGGAAGGTGGAGGGCGTGATGTGGGGCCCGCCGTTGCCGATGCAGTCCTCGTAGACGACGCCGGTCCCGTCGCCCATGTCGTAGAGCACGTACTCGATGTGGCCCGGCTCGGGGATGTTGTAGACGGCGGGGAACGTGCACGGGACCGTCTCGTGGCTCGAGTTGCCGTCCTCGTCGACCGAGGCCCAGTACGACCAGGCGCTGAACCCGCCGCCGTGCGCGTTCCCGCCGCTGCTGCCGGGGTTCCACCCCTCGGCCCCGGCGGGCGGGGCCGACAGCAGCAGCGC
>DASXRH010000019.1:0-1638 GCA_036506715.1 Acidimicrobiales bacterium | reverse complement strand
TCGGCCCCGTCCGGTGGTCACGTTCGGCCGTGGCGCCGCGACGGAGGGGCGGCGACGCTGAGGTCCCCGACGAGGAGGACGGCTATGCGCAGGCGGATCGATTCCCGCACCCAGCTCGAGGTCATCGACGCCGACGAGTGCCGGGCACTGCTCGCCGGCGAGGAGATCGGCCGACTCGCGGTGATCCACGGCGGTGCCCCCGCCGTCTTCCCCGTCAACTACATCCTCGACGGCGATGCGGTCGTGTTCAGGACCGCCCCGGGCACGAAGCTGTCCTCCGGGCCCCGCGCCCGCGTCGCGTTCGAGATCGACTCGTTCGACCCGTCGACCCGCACCGGCTGGAGCGTCGTGCTCACCGGCCGGCTCGAAGAGGTCACGCAGTTCGACGCCACGACCCTGCGGCGCGTCCGGGAGCTGCCCGTCGAGCCGTGGGCGGGGGGCGACAAGCCACACTGGATGCGGATCGTCCCCACCGGCATCAGCGGCCGGGCGATCCCGGCGCCGCGGTGAGAAGCGAGGCGAGCTACGCATCCCAGCGTCGGGCCTCCTCACCCGTGACGGCACGAGTTCGTGGCCGTCGGCCTGGCCGGCCGTCTCGGTCCGGATGGTGTCGTCCTCGATCGGCCCGGGGTGATCGGCCCCAAGATGGTTCTCCAGCTCCGTCCCGAAGGCGAAGCGGAGGTCGCAGCGGGGCACTGGTGGACGGAGTCGGCGGTCGTCATGCGAGCTGCACCGACACGTCGACGCCACCGAACGTCCGCCGCGAGGACCCGAGCGCGTCGAGCACCCGGACGGCGAGCGCCTGCTGGACGGCGCGATCGGCCGGTGCGGGGAGGTCGAACCGCACGCGCAGCCGCAGGTCGACGTCCTCGACGGTGCACCTCGCGTCGCAGACCGGGATGCCGACCGCCGACAGCGTCGGCGCCACCCGGCGCAGGATCTCCCGGCGCAGCTCGTCCAGGGCCTGATCGGCGCCGGCCTCGCAGGCCGCCACCACACCTTCGGCGCCGACCCGGCCGGCGAGCCACGGCTCGAACGGATCGAGGGCGGCCGAGCCGGATTCGACCACCGGCACTCCGGCCCGCAGCGCGCAGAGGGCGCCGGTCTCCAGGGACGCCACGCGCGGATCGACGCGGCGACGCACGAGCAGCGCCACGTCGGGCCCGTGCGCGAGGGGGCAGTCGTCGGGGGAGGCCACCCCCCGGCAGGGGAGGCCCGAGGCCTCGTCCCGGCAGGTCAGCGGGCGGTGCCCCGCCTCCTCCAAGGCGCGCACCGCCTCGGCGGCGGCCCCAGGCCGGCTCTCGATCACCAGCACATCCAGCGGTCGTGTCATGGGCCCATCCTGTGGACCAGGCACCCCGCCCGGCAGGGCCGACGGTCCGGTGCCCGCCGGGACCAAGGTCATCCGGGGGTTGTGTGCGGGACCCGCGACTCGACGTGGGTGCCCGTGCCCGTGGCGTCCCGGATGTCGAACGAGCCACTGCGGCCGGCCGCTCGGGCGGCCATGTTGTCGAGACCGTGCCCCCGGGGCGCCCCGTCAGGCGGGGCGCCGATCCCGTCGTCGACCGCGTCGGCGGTCACCCGGGATCGATGGGACCTTCGGCCCTGGGTTCCCCGACGGCGGCGGCGGATGATGCT
>DASXRH010000018.1:0-3391 GCA_036506715.1 Acidimicrobiales bacterium | reverse complement strand
GCCGCCCGATAGACTCGTTGGGAACCATGCGCAACGAAGAACAAGAGACGTTCTCTGCGCTGGGCGTGTCCTCCGATCTGGTCACCGTGCTCGACAAGGCCGGCCTGATCACTCCCTTTCCCGTCCAGCGCCTCTGCATCCCCGACGCCCTCGCCGGCCGCGACGTCTGCGGCAAAGCCAAGACCGGCTCGGGCAAGACCCTCGCGTTCGGCCTCCCGCTCGTCGAGCGGGTCGCCGCCGCCTCACCCAAGCGTCCCACCGGGCTCGTCCTCGTCCCCACCCGCGAGCTGTGCCTCCAGGTCACCGACGTGCTGCGGCCGCTGGTCGACGCCCGTGGCCTGCGGCTTGTCGCCGTCTACGGCGGCGCCCAGATGAGCAAGCAGATCGCCGCCCTCGAGGCCGGGGCCGAGATCGTGGTGGCCACCCCCGGCCGCCTCATCGACCTCATCGACCGCAAGGTGGCCGATCTGTGCAACGTGGGCCTGGTCGTCATCGACGAGGCCGACCGGATGGCCGACATGGGGTTCCTGCCCCAGGTCGAGTGGGTGCTGCGCCACATCGGGCGCACCCACCAGACCCTGCTGTTCTCGGCCACGCTCGACGGCGGCATCCAGGGCTTGGTCGACCGCTACCAGGAGGACCCCGTCTTCCACGAGGTGGGATCGCCCATCCAGACGGTCGAGAAGATGGCCCACCGGTTCCTGCTGGTCCACGAGATGGACAAGCACCGGGTGATCGCCGCCATCAGCCGCTCCGGCAGCCGCTGCCTGGTGTTCGCCAACACCAAGCGCAACGTCGACCGGCTGGCCCGCCAGCTGGTCGACGTTGGCGTCGACGCCCGGGCCATCCACGGCGACCTGCGCCAGGAGGTGCGGGAGCGGGCGCTCAAGCGCTTCAGCGACGGCACGCTGCCGGTGTTGGTGGCCACCGACGTGGCCGCCCGCGGGCTCGACATCGACGACCTCGACATCGTCATCCAGGCCGACCCGCCGCCCGACCCGAAGACCTACCTCCACCGCTCGGGCCGCACGGCCCGCGCCGGTGCCGCCGGCCTGGCGGTCACGCTGGTGCTGTGGAACGAGGAGCTCGAGGTGCGGCGGTTCAAGCGCCGGCTGGGCCTCGACGAGCCCATCGTCGAGATGTTCTCCAACGACGAGCGTCTGGCCGACCTGGCCAACTGGAACCCGGCGGCCGAGGGCGCGGCCTGAGGCCGCCGGCCGCCGTGCCGGTCAGATGGCGGCGGTGGCCAGCGACCACAGCAGGGCGGTCAGCGACAGGCCGTCGGTGACCCGCCCCTCGGTCACCAGCTCCCGGACCTCGGCGGCCGGCACCCAGGCGATGCGCTCGCTCTCGCCGACGTCGGTGGGGTCGCCGACGTGCGTGGCGCCGTCGGCCAGGAACACGTGGAACATCTGGTCGGAGGTGCCGTTGCTGGGCGCGTAGGCGCCCAGCCGGGTGAGCGGCCCGGGGCGCCAGCCGGTCTCCTCCAGCGTCTCCCGCTCGGCGGCCTGCTCGGGCGACTCGCCGGGTTCCAGCCGGCCGGCCGGGATCTCCCAGCCCCAGGTGTCGGTGATGAACCGGTGGCGCCACAGCAGCAGCACCCCCCGGTCGGGCTCGATCACCACCGTGCCCGAGGCGGCATGGGGGTAGCGGACGACGTGGTGGTCGAACCGCTCGACTCCCGGGATCTCGACGTCGACGAGCACCAGCCGCATCCACTCGGAGTCGTAGATCGGGCGCTCGCCATGGATGGTCCACCGCACCCGGGCCACCCTAGAGGTCGCGGCCCATGGCCACGTGCGGCCCGATGACCGGGTCGACCCACTCGTCGCCGTGGACCACGAACCCGGCCCGCTCGTAGAACCGCCGCGCCGGGGTGCGGGCGTTGCACCAGATCAGCGCCCCACCCGCCGCCCGCACGTGGTCGAGCGCGCCCGCCAGCACCCGGCGGCCGACGCCGGTGCCCCGCCATGCGGGGTCGGTGGCCATGCCCCGCAGCCGCCAGGCCCCCGCCCGGTCGGGCTGCCAGGGGCAGGGCTCGGGGGTCACGATGGCCGTGCCCACCACCTCGCCGGCCGCCGTGCGCGCCGCGAAGGCGGCGGTGGCGGCGTCGTCGTCGGCCGTGAGGTGCACCGAGCTGGCCGGCTGCCCCGCCCGCAGCACCCGGTGGCGCAGGGGGTAGGTGACCTCGGGGGCGACCCGCGCGACGGTCACGGCAGGCAGGCGGTCACGGTCGCTCACGCCCGCCGACGGTACCGTCGGCGGCGGTGACCGCGGCCGAGACCCCCGACCACGACGTGCGCCGCCGGGAGGCCGGCGCCGCGGGGCCGGGGTACGGCGGTGCGCGGGAAGACCGTTGAGCGCGGCGGCGGGCGACGTCGTCGGCGACGACCGGCGGCGGGCCCGGGTGGTGGCGGCGGCGGCCCGGGGGTTGGCGCTGGCGGCCGGGGTCGACCCGCCGTCCGGCCTGCGGTTGTGGGCGCTGGCAGGCACGGACGTGTCGCCGAGTGCGGCGCCGGCCGGGGTGGACGGGTCCGAGGTGCTCGGGGCGGCGTTGGAGGCGGCGACCGACGGGGGCCGGCGGCGGGTGCAGGGCCTGCACGTGACGCCCCGGTGGTTGGCCGACGACCTCGTGGCCCGGGCGGTGCCGGCGCCCGGCGCCGCGGTGACCGTGTGCGATCCCGCGTGTGGGGGTGGGGCGTTCCTGGTGGCGGCGGCCGAGCGGTTGCACCGGGCGGGCATCGGGCGGGCGGCGGTGGTGCGGCGCCACCTGTGGGGGGCCGACATCGATCCCGTGGGCCTGGCGGCGGCCGAGGCGGCTCTCGCCCTGTGGGCCGGCGAGGCGCCGCCGCCCGGGCGGCTGGTCGTCGGCGATCCCCTGGTCGCCGGGGCCGCGCTGTGGCCGGACGGCCCCGCCGGGGGCTTCGCCGCCGTCGTCGGCAACCCGCCCTTCCAGAGCCAACTGGGCCGGGCCACCGCCCGTTCCGCCGCCGAGCGGGGCCGGCTGCGGGCCCGGTACGGCCGGGCGGTGCGGGCCTACACCGACACCGCCTGGCTCTTCCTGCTGCTCGGGTGCGAGCTGGTGCGGGCCGGTGGCCGCGTGGCGTTGGTCCAGCCCCAGTCGGTGGTGGGCGCCCGCGACGCCGCCGCCGTGCGGGCCGAGGTCGACCGCCGGGCCGACCTGCGGGACCTGTGGGTCGACGAGCGCCGGGTCTTCGCCGCGTCGGTGCGGGTGTGCGCCCCCGTGCTGGTCCGCCGGGACGGACCGGCGGCCGTGGCCGCCGCGGCCGGCGATCGCTGGGGGGCGCTCGCGGCCACGGCCCTCGGGGTGCCCGACCTGCCCGACCTGGGCGGCCCGCCGCTGGGGGAGCGGGCCACGGTCGTCGCCGGC
>DASXRH010000017.1:0-3473 GCA_036506715.1 Acidimicrobiales bacterium | reverse complement strand
GCCAGGCAGAAGTGGCCGTGGCCGCCCCCCACGTCGAGCCAGCGCCGGGGTGTAGCCACCGCCCCCACCGCCGCCGCCCGCCGCCGGTACGGGCGCAGGTCGGCGCTGAACATCATCTGGGTGTCGGCCGTGCCCGCGCCGTCGTAGAAGTCGCGGTAGTAGAAGTCGAGGCCCTCCGGAGTGAGCTGCGGGTTCTGGAAGTTGTGGCCGCAGGCCCGGCAGGTGTCGACCCGGAACCGGCCCGGCTTGGCTTGGATCATGTCGGGGGTGCACAGCCGGGGGCGGATGTCGGGGCTGGCGCAGATCGGGCAGTCGGGCCGCTCGGGGCCGAGGAAGCGCTCGACCCCCTGGGCCAGGTCGGCCTCGTAGGCCACCCGGGCCTCGGCGATGAAGGCCGGGTCGGTGTGGGCGGGCCGGGCCGGGCGCCAGCCGCCCCGCAGCGAGCGGGCCACCCGCAGCGGCGCCGCGGCCAGCCGGGTGGCGGTGGCGCCGGGCCGGCGGCGGTCGGCGGGCCGGGGGGCCAGGCCGGCCGTCACCAGCGTGGGCTGGACGGCGGCGGCGGCCGCCACGGCCAGGGCCCCCACCGGGCCGGCGGGCGAGGCGGCGACGGCCCCGGCCACCAGCGGGGGGACGCACCGGGCGGCCAGGTGGATCGGCAGCGGCCGACCCATCTCGTGGCGCCACACGGCCAGGTTCTGCTCGACCCGCTGCGGGATGGCCCGCAGGCCGGGCGCCACCACCTGGTCGACGCCCCGGGGGGCGAACAGCTTGGCCTGGGCGAAGGCCCGGCGGACGTCGACGGGGTCGGCCGGGCCGCCGCTGATCCCGGCCCGCTCCGCCAGCGCCCGGTCGACCACCACGGCCTGGCCGGCGCCGAAGGCGGGGAAGATCGGGTCCGTGCGCAGCCGGTGGCGGTCGGACAGGCGCAGGAGGTCGAGCAGGTCCTCGACCCGCAGGTCGCCGGGCACGAGGTCGACGCAGGCCAGCCCGTAGGCCCGCACGTGGGCGACGGCCGCCCGCACGGTGGCCTCGTCGACCGCCCCGCCCTCCACGTGGACGACGACCGGGGCGCCAGGGGCGCCCGCGCCGGCACCGGCGGCGGACCGGCGCAGGCGGTCCCCGGGCTCCGCGACCTCGGGCAGGACCGGCAGCGCCCGGAGGCGCCACCGCAGCCGCAAGCCGTTGACCACGATGCCCGACGCCATGGCCAGAGCCAGCGCCGCGCCCCACTTGCGCCGATTTATTGACCCCATCGACGGTAACCTACCGCACGGGGTCAACCGACGTTGAGGGCGGCCTCGATGATCGCTTCCTGCTCCTGGACGTGGATCGTGTGCGAGCCGGTGGCCGGCGACCCCGACTCGTAGCGGCTGACCCGCACCACCGTGTGGGTGTCGGCGAACCGCTCGGCCAGGCGGTCCTGGGCGAATGCCCAGGCGCCCATGTTGGCCGGCTCCTCCTGCAGCCACACGATCTCCCGGGCCGCCGGGTAGCGGCCCACGACCTCGGCCAGCTGGTCGTATGGCCACGGGTAGAGCTGCTCGACCCGGACCACGGCCACGGGCGCGCCCCGCTTGTCCCGCTCCGCCAGGGCCTCCTGGCCGATCTTGCCCGAGCACAGCACCACCCGCCGCACGGCGGCCGGGTCACCGACCCCGGGGTCGTCGAGCACCTCGTGGAAGTGGCCGGTGGTGAGGTCGTCGATCGGCGAGCGGGCCGCCCGGGCCCGCAGCAGCGACTTGGGGGTGAAGACCACCAGCGGCTTGCGCACGTCGCGGGCCATCTGCCGCCGCAGCAGGTGGAAGTACTGGGCGGCGGTGGTCGCGTTGGCCACCTGGATGTTGTCCTCGGCGCACAGGGTGAGGAAGCGCTCGATGCGCCCCGAACTGTGCTCGGGCCCCTGGCCCTCGTAGCCGTGGGGCAGCAGTAGGACCAGGCCCGAGGTCTGCTCCCACTTGTCTTCGGCCGCCACGACGTACTGGTCGATGATGGTGCTGGCGCCGTTGACGAAGTCGCCGAACTGCGCCTCCCAGGCCACGAAGGCGTCCTTGTTGGCCACCGAGTAGCCGTACTCGAAGCCGACCGCCGCGTACTCGGACAGCAGCGAGTCGTAGATCCAGAACTTGCCCTGCTCGGGCCCGAGGTGGGCCAGCGGCGCCCACTCGTGGCCGTCGGTGTGGTCGACGAGCACGGAGTGGCGCTGGCTGAACGTGCCCCGCCGGGTGTCCTGGCCCGCCACCCGGATGTCGGTGCCCTCGAGCAGCAGCGAGCCGAAGGCCAGGGCCTCGGCGGTCGCCCAGTCGACCTCGCCCTCCTCGCGCACCATCTTGTCGCGGGTGGCGAACTGGCGGGCCAGCTTGGGGTGGACGTTGAAATCGTCCGGCCAGCCCGAGAGCGTGTCGTAGACGTGGTCGAGCACGGACCGGTCGACCCCGGTCTCGACCGGGGGCAGGCAGCCGATGGGCGGGGGCGGCTCCGCCGCCCGGAGGGTGGCCGGGGGCGCCGACTGGCGGGTCTCGTCCAGCGCCTGCTGCAGCCGCTTGCCGAAGTCGTCCAGCGCCTGCTCGGCGTCCTCCAGCGACAGCTGGCCCCGCTTGACCAGCGACTCGGTGAACAGCTTGCGGACCGACCGCCGGTCGTCGATCTTGGCGTACATCAGCGGCTGGGTGTAACTGGGGTCGTCGCCCTCGTTGTGGCCGTAGCGGCGGTAGCAGACGAGGTCGATGACCACGTCCTTGTGGAAGCGCTGCCGGTAGGCGTAGGCGAGGCGGGCCACCCGCACGCAGGCCTCGGGGTCGTCGCCGTTCACGTGGAAGATCGGGGCCTGGACGATCTTGGCGGCGTCGGTCGAGTAGAAGCCCGAGCGGGCCGACTCGGGGGTGGTGGTGAAACCGATCTGGTTGTTCACCACGATGTGGATGGTTCCGCCCACCCGGTAGCCCTTGATGTCGCTCATGTTCAACGTCTCGGCCACGACGCCCTGGCCGGCGAACGCGGCGTCGCCGTGCATGAGGATGGGCAGCACGGAGAAGGCGTCGGGCACGTTGATCTGGTCCTGCTGGGCCCGGACCATGCCCTCGACCACCGGGTCGACGGCCTCGAGGTGGCTGGGGTTGGCCGCCAGCTCGACCCGGATGTTGTTGCCCTGGCGGCTCTGGAACTTGCCGGCCTGGCCCAGGTGGTACTTGACGTCGCCCGAGCCCTGGACGGCCGTGGGGTCGAGCGTGCCCTCGAACTCCTTGAACACCTGGTCGTAGCTCTTGCCCACGATGTTGGCCAGCACGTTGAGCCGGCCCCGGTGGGGCATGCCCATGACCACGCCGTCGAGCTCCTCGTCGGCGGCCGCCTCGAGCACGGCGTCGAGGATGGGGATCAGGCTCTCGGCGCCCTCGATGCCGAAGCGCTTCTGCCCCACCCACTTGGTGCCGAGGAAGCGCTCGAAGGCCTCGGCCGCGTTGAGCCGGTCGAGGATG
>DASXRH010000016.1:0-2429 GCA_036506715.1 Acidimicrobiales bacterium | reverse complement strand
AGGTGACGACCTCGATGGGGCCTGCGCCGAGGGCGGCGTCGGGCCCGGTGACCAGGTCGGCGATGCGATCATCGGCGGCGTCCCGGCCCCGGCGCCGGGCGTAGAGGACGGTGACCCCGCCGTGGTCGCCCTCGGGCAGATCCGCCTGGGGGACGTCGAGCACCAGCACGACCGTGGCCCGGGCGCCCGCGGCCGCCGCCTGGCACCGGAGCCGCCCGAGCAGGCGCCGCACTGCCGCCGGCCGGTCCCGCCACCAGCCGTCGGGGACGGCGCCGATGACGTTGTTGCCGTCGACGACCACGGTGGGTTCGGCGGCGGCGGGCACGGCCCCGTTCTACCCGAGCCGGGTCGGGATCACCCGCGGCGGGCGATGCGCCGGGGCGCCGGTGGCGCACGATGCGGCCGCGTTCGCCTCACCCTCACCAGGCAAGGAGCTCCCGTGACCGACTTCGACGCCGGGTTCAGAACCCCGGACCCCCCGCCCCCGCCCCGTCCCGTCGAGTTCACCGAGGCCGACACCGGTGGCTGGTGGCTCTCGATCATCGGCGGCATCGCCCTCGTGGTGCTGGGGGTGTGGCTGCTCACCAACCTCTACGACTCGGTGACCGTGCTGGCCTGGCTGGTCGGCGTGTCGCTGATCGTGTCCGGCATCATCGAGGTCCTCGCCCTCCACGGCGAGCGCGGCATCCGCTTCGCCGTGTGGCTGTCGGGTGGCCTGCTGGTGGCGGCCGGCATCGTCGTGCTGGTGTGGCCCGACATCACCCTGTGGGCGCTGGCCGTGCTGGCCGGCATCGGCCTGATCCTGGCCGGCGTGCTGCGGGTGGTGGTGGCCCTCACCGAGCGGGACCAGCCCGACTTCGTCGTCAACCTCGCCATCGGCGTCCTCGGCGTCGTGCTCGGCGCCCTGGTCCTGGCCTGGCCCGAGGCCACGCTGGTGGTGCTGGCCGTCCTGCTCGGCATCCGCTTCGTGGTCAGCGGCGTCGTGGCCATCGGCATGGGCTGGCAGCTGCACCGCATGGCCAGCTGAGGCCCTGCCGCGGCTGGCCGCCGACGTCCGGGATCAGTCGGCGGCCAGCTCGCTGGCGAAGAACTCGAGGGCCGTGCGGGTCTTGGTCTGCTGCTCGGCCTCGAGGTCGATGCCCTTGCCGGTCAGGTAGGCCCGGGCCTCCGTCGCCACCTGGAACGGCTCGGCAATGCTGCACTTGGTGGACAGCTCGACCACCCGCGAGCCGTCGGGGTACAGCCACAGCTCGGCCACCATCTTGCGGTCGTAGCCGGGCGGCGAGAACTTGAGCTTGAACACGTTGATGGGCCCGAGAACCGACAGGTCGTCGATGCCGAGGCCCTCGGGGGCGTGGTCGGCGTAGAACCGCCGCTGCTCCTTGGTGAACAGCTTGCGCACCGGGCGGCCGCCGGTCACCGCGTCCTTCACCGCGCCGGTGTTGCCCAGATCGCCCCGCAGCGACGCGCTGCACACGTAGCCGCCGGGCATGGCGTCGACCTCCACGACCATCGACGGCGAGGTGCGCAGGCGCTCGGGCAGGTCGGCGGGGATGACCGGCCGCAGCTTGATCACCGTGTCGTCGCCCCGGCCCTGGACCCGCCGGGCCCGCACCACGATGCCCCGGGCGTTGAGGTCCAGCCCGGGGGTGTCGAAGAAGAACACCTGGCGGATCTGCCCCTCGAGGGGGTCCATGTCGAGCGCGGTCACCGCCGACCGGCGGGAGGCGTCGGGCACCGTGAGCTTCAGCTCGACGCTGTCCGCGTCCTTGATCAGGGCCAACGCCTCCAGCAGCTGTGCGTCGGTGAGGCGGTGGGAGGTGGTGTCGCTGGCGGCCATGACCCAACGGTACGGAGGCGGCCGGCGCCCGTCCTCACCCGACCGGGATGAAGGCGCGCGAGTCTGGTGCCATGGCCAGGACGCCCGCGGGCACCATGACGGCCTGGGCCGTCGAGCGGCCGGGCCCGATCGCCGGCGGCCCGGTGGTGCGCGTCGAGCGCCCGGTGCCCGAGCCCGGCCCGGGCGAGGTGCGGGTCCGGGTGCGGGCCTGCGGGGTGTGCCGGACCGACCTCCACGTGGTCGAGGGCGACCTGCCGGTCCACCGGGCGGGCGTGGTCCCGGGCCACGAGATCGTCGGCACGGTCGACGCCGCCGGGCCAGGGGCGACCCGGTTCGCGCTCGGCGAGCGCATCGGCGTGCCCTGGCTGCGGCACACCGACAGGACCTGCCGGTTCTGCGTGCGGGGCGACGAGAACCTGTGCGTCCGGCCGGCGTTCACCGGCTGGGATGCCGACGGCGGCTACGCCGAGCTCGCCGTGATCGACGAGCGCTACGCGTACCGGCTACCCGACGCGTTCGGCGACATGGAGGCGGCCCCCCTGCTGTGCGCCGGGATCATCGGCTACCGGGCGCTGCGCCGGGCCGCACT
>DASXRH010000015.1:0-14231 GCA_036506715.1 Acidimicrobiales bacterium | reverse complement strand
GGGTGGCCATCGTCACGGGCGCCGGCCGGGGCATCGGGCGGGGCCACGCCCGCGAGCTGGCCCGCCAGGGCGCCCACGTCGTCGTCAACGACCTGGGCGGCTCGGTGGCCGGGTCGGGGTCCGACGCCGGCCCGGCCCAGGCCGTCGTGGACGAGATCGAGGCCGCCGGCGGGGTGGCGGTGGCCAACACCGACGACGTGTCCGACTGGGACGGCGCCCGCCGGCTGGTCGAGCAGGCGGTCGCGGTGTTCGGTCGGCTCGACGTTTTGGTCAACAACGCCGGCATCCTTCGAGATCGGATGCTGTTCAACATGACCGAGGACGAGTGGGACGCCGTGATCCGCGTCCACCTGAAAGGCACGTTCGCCCCGCTGCGCCACGCCGCCGCCTACTGGCGCGAGCGCGACAAGGCGGGCGACACCCACGACGCCCGGGTCATCAACACCTCGTCGACGTCGGGGCTGTTCGCCAACCCGGGCCAGAGCAACTACGGCGCCGCCAAGACCGGCATCGCCACCCTGTCGATCATCGCCGCCAAGGAGCTGGGCCGGCACGGGGTCACGGTCAACGCCATCGCCCCCGGCGCCCGCACCCGGATGACCGAGAACCTGGGGGGCGGCCGCATGGCCGCCCCGGCCGACGGCGGCTGGGACGCCCGGTCGCCCGACAACATCGCCCCGCTGGTCACCTGGCTGGCCAGCGCCGAGTCGTCGGGCATCACCGGCCAGGTGTTCCTGGTGGGCGGGGGCCGCATCGGCGTCGCCACGCCATGGGGCCGGGGCCCGGGCGTGGACCACGGGGCCCGCTGGGACCCCGCCGAGCTGGGAAAGGTGGTGCCCGACCTCGTGACCCGGTCCCAGGCGGCCCCGTGACCGCCACGATGCCGGCGCCGGCCGCCGTCCCCGCACCGCCCCCCGCCGCCCCCGCCCCGCCCGCCACGGGGTGGGTGCGGCGCATGTGGCCCTACCTCCGCCGCCACGGCAAGGACCTGGTGGTGGTGTTCGGGGCGGCGCTGGCGGGCACCGGCATCACCGCGGTGATCCCGCTGCTGACCCGGGCGGTGGTCGACGACGCCATCGTCCCCCACGCCGCGGGCCGGCCGGGCCGGGACCTGGCGCCGCTGCTCGTGGCCATGCTCACCCTGGGGCTGGTGCGCTTCGGCCTGTCGTTCGCCCGCCGCTTCGGCGCGGGCCGGCTCGGCATCGACGTCGAGTACGACATGCGCAACGACATCTACGACCACCTGCACCGGCTCGACTTCGCCCGCCACGACGAGCTGCAGTCGGGCCAGCTGGTGTCGCGGGCCAACAGCGACGTGCGGGTGGTGCAGACGCTGCTCGGCTTCCTGCCGTTCATGAGCGCCAACATCGTCCTGTTCTTCCTGTCGCTCGCGCTGATGTTCCGGCTGTCGCCCCCGCTGACCGGGGTGGCGCTCATCACCGTCCCCACGCTGATGTTCATGGCCCTGCGGCTGCGGACGGTCGTCTACCCGTCGAGCTGGGACGCCCAGCAGCGGGCGGCCGAGCTGGCCACCGTCGTCGACGAGGCCACCACCGGGGTGCGGGTGGTCAAGGGGTTCGGCCAGGAGCGGCGCGAGCTGCGCAAGCTGAGCGAGTCTGCCGAGCGGCTCTTCGGCGCGCGCATGCGCAACGCCCGCATCTCGGCCAAGCGCCAGGCGGTGATGCAGACCGTGCCGTCGCTGGCCCAGGTGGCGGTGCTGGCCCTCGGTGGGTGGCTGGCCATGGACGGCCACATCACGCTGGGCACGCTGCTCGCCTTCCAGACCTACCTGCTGCAGCTGGTGGCGCCGGTCCGGCAGGTGGCGGGGATGCTGGTGGTCGCGTCGACGGCCCGGGCCGCCGCCGAGCGCATCTTCGAGCTGCTCGACTCGACCTCCGACGTGGTCGAGGCGCCCGACGCCCGGGCGCTGGGGGACGTGCGGGGCGAGGTCGTGTTCGACGACGTCAGCTTCGGCTACCTGCGGTCCGAGCCGGTGCTCGACCGCTTCAGCCTGCGGGTGGCCCCGGGCGAGGTGGTGGCGCTGGTGGGGGCGTCGGGGTCGGGCAAGTCGACCGTGTCGCTGCTGCTGCCCCGGTTCTACGACGTGCAGACCGGGTCGATCACCATCGACGGCGTCGACGTGCGCGACCTCCAGCTCGAGTCGCTGCGCCGCCAGCTGGGCGTGGTGTTCGAGGAGAGCTTCCTGTTCTCCGACTCGATCAGGGCCAACCTCGGCTACGGCCGGCCCGACGCCACCGACGACGAGATCGAACGGGCCGCCCGCTGGGCCCGGGCCGACGGCTTCATCCGGGCCCTGCCCGACGGCTACGACACCGTGGTCGGCGAGCGGGGCCTCACCCTGTCCGGCGGCCAGCGCCAGCGGATCGCCCTGGCCCGGGCGCTGCTGACCGATCCGCAGGTGCTGCTGCTCGACGACGCCACCTCGTCGATCGACGTGCGCACCGAGGAGGAGATCCACGAGACGCTGCGGGAGGTGATGGCCACCCGCACCACGATCCTGGTGGCCCACCGGCGGTCGACGCTGAACCTGGCCGACCGCATCGTGGTCCTCGACGGTGGCCGGGTGGCCGACGCCGGCACCCACGACGAGCTCATGGCCCGGTGCCGGGTCTACCGGCTGCTGATCGGGGGCGACGACGACCTCGACAGCGTCGCCCCCGAGGCCGAGGCCGAGGCGGCCGCCGCCGGCAACGGGCACGGGAACGGCCGGTCCGGGATCGCCGCCGGCAACGGGAACGGGCGGTCCGGCGACGGCGACGGGCACGGGAACGGCCGGTCCGGCGACGGCGACGGGGCCGGGCCCGGCGTCACCGCCGACGCCTGGCGGGCCCGGGGCGACGCCGGGGCCGCGATCGACGCCGCCCAGCGCCAGAGCTACATGGCCGCCCGCCAGGCGGCCGGCACGGCTCCCGGCGGGGGCGGCATGGCCATGGCCGGGGCGATGGGCGGCGTGCGCATGGGCGCCGGCGCGGCCGCGGGGGGCGTGTTCATGGTCGGGCGCATGGGCGAGCCCCCCACGCCCGAGCTGCTGGCCCGCATCGAGGCGCTGCCGCCCGTCACCGACACCCCCGACGTCGACGAGGCCGAGGCGTCGAGGCCCGCGCCCCACCTCACGTTCCGCCAGGTGCTGTTCCCCCAGCGGCGGCGGCTGATCGTCGACGCCGTCATCGTCGGCGCCAACGCGATCGGCGCGCTGGCCGGCCCCTACCTGGTGAGCGTGGGCGTCGAGCGGGGTGTGCGGGGCGACGACCTCGGCTGGCTGATGGCGGCCAGCGGCGTGTTCCTGCTGAGCGCCGTCATCGTCAGCATCCTCAGCTACGCCGACACGGTGGTGTCGAGCCGCATCGGGCAGGAGCTGCTGCTCAGCCTGCGCATCCGGGTGTTCGCCCACCTCCAGCGGCTGGGGCTCGACTACTACGACCGCGAGATGACGGGGCGGATCCTGACCCGCATGACGTCCGACCTCGAGGCCATGCAGCAGCTTCTGCAGAGCGGGTTCATCGACGCGCTGGTGCAGCTGGTCACGTTCGTCGGGGCCATCGTCATCCTCGCCACGATGAACGTCGAGCTGGCGCTGGCCGTGCTGGCCATCGTGCCGCCGCTGGTGGTCTCGACGGTGGTGTTCCGGCGGCGCAGCGCCCGGGCCTACGGCGAGGTGCGCGACCGCATCGCCGCCGTCAACGCCAACCTGGCCGAGAGCGTGTCGGGCATGCGGGTGGCCCAGGCGTTCGCCCGCGAGCGCCGCAACATGGAGGGGTTCCGGGTGGTGGCCCGCCAGCACCGGGCGGCCCGCATCGACTCGGCGCTGCTGTCGTCGACCTACTTCCCGTTCGTCGAGCTGCTGTCCACGGTGGCCACCGCGCTGGTGCTGTGGGTCGGGGCCGGCATGATCGAGAACGGGACGCTCAACGTCGGCGCCCTGTTCGCCTTCGTCCTCTACCTGACGGCCGTGTTCGCCCCCGTCCAGCAGCTGTCGCAGGTGTTCGACACCTACCAGCAGGGCAGGGTGGCGATGGACCGCATCACCGAGCTGCTGGACGTGCCGGTGTCGGTGCGCCAGGCCGAGCACCCGCTCGACCCGGGGCGGCTGCGGGGCGCGGTGCGCTTCGACGACGTGACGTTCACCTACGCCGACCAGCCCGAGCCGGCGCTGGTCGACGTGTCGCTGGCGGTGGCGCCGGGCGAGTCGGTGGCGTTCGTCGGCCAGACGGGGGCCGGCAAGTCCACGCTGGTCAAGCTGGCCGCCCGGCTGTACGACCCCAGCGAGGGGCAGGTGCTGGTGGACGACCTGCGGCTGACCGAGGTCGACCTCGAGGCCTTCCGGGGCCAGCTGGGCTTCGTGCCCCAGGAGGCGTTCCTGTTCACTGGCACGGTGCGGGACAACATCGCCTACGCCCGCCCCGACGCCACCGACGCCGAGGTCGAGGCGGCCGCCCGCGCCGTCGGCGCCCACGACTTCATCGCCCGCCTGCCGTCGGGCTACCTCCAGCCGGTGGTCGAGCGGGGCCGGTCACTGTCGGCGGGCCAGCGCCAGCTCATCGCCCTGGCCCGCGCCCAGCTGGTCGACCCGGCCATCCTCATCCTCGACGAGGCGACCGCCAACCTCGACCTCGCCACCGAGGCCCAGGTGGTGCGGGCCATGGGCCTGGTCAGCGAGGGCCGCACGACCCTGCTCATCGCCCACCGCCTCCAGTCCGCCGCCCGCGCCGACCGCATCGTCATGCTCGACGAGGGCCGCATCGTCGACAGCGGCCCCCACGACGAGCTGATCGCCGCCGACGGGCCGTACGCCGCGTTGTGGGCGAGCTATCTCGGGACGAGCGACGGGGTCACAGGCGCAGTGCCCCATCGGGGCCGACCTTGACCGCGCGGCCGATCTGCTCCTCGCCGCCCCGGAGCTCGGTGACGGTGTCGCCGTCGTCGCTGAACGCCCAGGCCCGGCGGCCGTCGTCGAGGAGGCAGGCGGCCAGGACCCGCTCGGCGCCGCCGTCGCGGCCGTGGGCCACCACCCACGACTCGATGGTGGCGGCCCCGCCGACCGTGTCGTCGACCTGCTCGCACAACTCGCGACGGGGGAGGGCGTCGACCTCGTCCTGGACGTCGGCCCAGCGGAACCCGCCCGCCGGGGGCTCGGTCGAGTAGAGCCCGAGGGCGTGCTTGGTCACGTAGCCGCCGTTGGCGGTGACCAGGCCGACGGCGCCGGGGTCGGCCCTCAGGACGCCGGCCATCGCGGCGATGGCGTGGGTCACGTAGTCGTTCCACGGCCCGCCGGCGAACGACAGGCCGCCGGTGACCGTCAGCGGGCGGTCGAGGCCGAGGCCGATCTCGGCTGCGGCGATCTGTACCACCGACGGGAAGCACGAGTACAGGTCCGCGTGGGCCACGTCGTCGACGCCCAGCCCGGCCAGTGAGAACAGCCGGCGGGCGGCGAGGCGGATGGCGCCCGACGACCGCAGGTCGTGGCGGTGGGACACGGCGTAGGTGTCGTGGGCCTGGGTCCCGGCCAGCGGGAACACCCAGCGGTCGCGGGGCACGCCCAGCGCCTCGGCCCGCTCGGCCGAGCACAGGATGACCGCCGCCGCCTGCTCGACCGCGTTGTTGGCGTTCATCACCTTGGTGTACGGCCAGCACACCCAGCGGTTGCGGGGCGACGGGGTGCGGATCTCCTCGGCCGACATCCCGTCCTGGATCCAGGCGTGGGGGTTGGCGGCCGCCACCGCGGCGAAGCCGGCCCACAGCTCGCTCACGTGCACCAGGTGGTCGTCGACCGACCGCCCGGCGGCGTGGCGCAGCGCCTGCTCGAACAGCGGGTACACCTGCGTCGGCATGTAGACGTGGCGGGCCATCTCGCCGGGGTGGTAGAGCGCGATCTCGGGGCCGGTCAGCCGGGCGGCCGGCACCGACTCGTCCTGGACCGTCCAGTCGAGCTCGTCGCGCGGGGTGGCCGACCGGGTGCGCCAGGCCTCGGCCCCGCAGATGAGGATCGTGTCGGCGTCGCCGGCCGCGATGTCGAGGCACGCCCGGCTGACCTGCGCCTGGGGCTCGTTGCCGCCGATGGGGCTGAGCGCCTCGTCGCGGGGCGCGGCCCCGATGCGCTCGGCCACCAGCCGGGCGCAGTTGCGGTAGCGGCGGGAGAACACCGCCAGCACCCGCACGGCGTCGGCCCCGGCCAGCACGGCCCCGGACCCACCGCTGTCGGCGGCGGCCCGCCGCAGCGCCTCGGCCATCATCTCGGGCGGCTCGGCCGGCGGCTCGCCGCGGTCGACCCGGTTGGACCACTGGCCGGCGCCGACGAGGACGGGGGTGCGCGGATCGAGCGGCATCGATACGACTCTCCTGATGGCCGAGGACCGTTGACCGGCCGGTCAGAGAACTTGACCGGCCGGTCAACTGTAGGAATCCGGGGCCACCCCTACAATCCCAGGCATCGACATCCTGCTCGTGTGCACGGCCAACCGATGCCGTTCCCCCATGGCGGAAGGTCTGCTGCGCAGGCTCCTCGCCGTGTCGGGCGTCGGCGCATCGGTCGGATCGGCCGGGCTGCTGCCCGGCGGCGCCCCCGCGACCCCCGACGCCGTGGCCACCATGGCCGACCGCCACGTCGACATCCGCCGCCACCGCAGCCGCACGCTCGACCACGAGCTGGCCACCACCACCCCGCTCATCATCGGCATGACCCGCCAGCACGTGCGGGAGGCCTGCGCCAGCTACGGCGCGCCCATCGAGCGGGCGTTCACGCTGAAGGAGCTGGTCCGCCGGGGCGAGCTGGGTGGCGGCCGCCGCCAGGGCGAGCCGGTGGCGGCGTGGCTGGACCGCATCGGCGCCGGTCGCCGGCCCGGCGACCTCGTCGCCGACGAGCCGGCCGACGACATCGCCGACCCGGTGGGCCGGCCCCGGGCAGACTACGAGGTCACGGCCGACGAGCTGGAGGGTCTGCTGCGCACGTTCGTCGAGCTGCTCGTGGGCGGCGACCGACCGGGCGACGTGGCCGAGGTCGCCTACTCTGGACCGGCTCGCGACGGACGGGGTGGACCGGGCCACCACGGCGACCCGGCTGCGGGCGGTCCCAGCACCGGCACCACCGGGAGATGACGTGCGCGTCGCCATCGGATCCGACCACGCAGGTTTCAGGCTGAAGGCCCATCTGTCCGAGACCCTGCTGTCGCTGGGCCACGATGTCATCGACCTGGGCACCGACAGCGAGGCGCCCGTCGACTACCCGCCCATCTGCGCCCACGTCGGCCGCACCGTGGTCAAGGGCGAGGCCGAGCGGGGCATCGTGCTCGGCGGCTCGGGCCAGGGCGAGCAGATCTCGGCCAACAAGGTGCTCGGGATACGGGCGGCGCTGTGCAACGATCTGTACACGGCACGCATGTCGCGTGAGCACAACGACGCCAACGTCCTCGCCATCGGGGCCCGCATCGTCGCCGCCCCCCTGGCCGACGAGATCATGACCCTGTGGCTGACGACGCCCTTCGAGGGCGGCCGGCACGAGCGCCGCATCGCCATGATCCACGACATCGAGAACAGTTAGGACTCCGATGCCCTGGCCCGCCATCACCGACGACGAGTTGTTCGGCCTGATCGACCGTGAGGTCGAGCGCCAGAACACCACGCTCCAGCTCATCGCCAGCGAGAACTTCACCTCGCCGGCCGTGCTCCGGGCCACCGGCTCGGTGCTCACCAACAAGTACAGCGAGGGCTATCCCGGCAAGCGCTACTACGGCGGCAACGAGGTCATCGACCAGGTCGAGGACCTGGCCCGCCAGCGGGCCCGCGACCTGTTCGGGGCCGAGTGGGCCAACGTCCAGCCCCACTCGGGCGCCAACGCCAACATGGCCGCGTACCTCGCGCTGCTCGAGCCGGGCGACACCGTGCTCGGCATGCGACTCGACCAGGGCGGCCACCTGACCCATGGTTCGCCGGTCAACTTCAGCGGCCGGCTCTACCACTTCGTGTCCTACGGGGTGACGCCCAGCGACGAGCGCATCGACGTCGACCAGGTCCGCGACCTGGCCCACGAGCACCGTCCCAAGCTGATCGTGGCCGGCGCCACCGCGTACCCCCGCATCATCGACCCGGCGCCCTTCCGCCAGATCGCCGACGAGGTGGGGGCGCTGTTCATGTTCGACGCCGCCCACATCGCCGGGCTGATAGCCGGGGGCGTCCACCCCAACCCGGTCGAGCATGCCGACCTGGTGACCTTCACCACCCACAAGACGCTGCGCGGCCCCCGGGGCGGCTGCATCGTGGGCCGGGCGGAGGTGGGCGAGCGCATCGACCGCTCGGTCTTCCCCGGTCTCCAGGGCGGCCCGCTCGACCACGTGGTGGCGGCCAAGGCGGTGGCGTTCCACGAGGCCGCCGACCCGGCCTTCACCGACTACGCCCGCCAGATCGTGACCAACGCCGCCGCCCTGGCCGAGGCCCTGGCCGGCACCGGGCTGCGGCTGGTGTCGGGCGGCACCGACAACCACCTCATGCTGGTCGACCTGCGCAGCTTCGACGCCGACCTGTCGGGCAAGAAGGCCCGGCTGGCGCTCGACCGGGCCGGCATCAGCCTCAACGAGAACACCGTGCCCGACGACCCGCGGCCGCCGTACATCACCAGCGGCCTGCGCATCGGCACCCCCGCGGTCACCACCCAGGGCCTGCGCGAGCCCGAGATGGCCGACGTGGCGGCGCTGATCCACCGCACCCTGGTCGGGCGCGACGACGAGACCGAGGTGGCGGCCGTGCGCGACGAGGTCATGGCGCTCTGCTCGAAGTACGCGCCGTACCCGGTGTGACCGCCGGCGGGAGGGGCGGGCGGTGATCGGCTACGTCGCCGTCATCGGGTCGGCGTTCCTCGTCACCTTCTGCTCGATGCCCCTGCTGCGGAACCTGGCGTTCCGTGTGGGCGCGGTCGTCCACCCCGACGCCCGCCGGGTCCACACCCGCCCCACGCCCATCCTGGGCGGGGCCGGCATCGTGGCCGGCGTGCTGGTCGGGTTCCTGGTCGCCTGGCTGACCGGCGAGTTCACCGCCGTGTTCCGCACCATCGCCCCGCCCCTCGGCGTGGTGCTGGCCACGGTGACCATGTACACGGTGGGCCAGCTCGACGACCTCCGGGACGTGTCGGCCCCGGCCAAGACGGCGGGGACCGTCCTGGCCGGCAGCATCCTCGCCATCTCCGGCGTGGCCATCCTCTTCTTCCGCATCCCCTTCGTGGGGCTGGTGGCCCTGCCCCCCGACCTGGCCACCCTCATCACCGTGCTGTGGGTGGTGGGCCTGGCCCAGGCGGTCAACCTCATCGACGGGCTCGACGGGCTGGCCGCCGGGGTGGTGGGCATCGGGGCCGGGGCCATCCTCATGTTCGCCGAGCACCTCGACAACAAGGGCTCGATCATCAGCGACGACAACATCGGCGCGCTGATCGCCGCCTGCGTGGTCGGCGCCTGCCTCGGCTACCTGCCGTGGAACTTCCACCCGGCCAAGATCTTCATGGGCGACGCCGGCGCGCTCAGCCTCGGGTTGCTGATGGCGGCGTCGACCATCGCCATCGGCGGCAACACCGACGCCGAGGTGCGGGGCCAGACGTTCTTCTTCTTCGCCCCGCTGTTCCTGCCCCTCGTCATCCTGGGGGTGCCGATCGTCGACACCGCCTGGGCGCTGCTCAGACGGGCCAAGGGCAGGTCGGGCCTGACGATCGCCGACAAGGGCCACCTCCACCACCGGCTCATGCGCCTGGGCCACGGCCACCGGCGGGCGGTGCTCATCCTGTGGACCTGGACCGCCCTGCTGTCGCTGGCCGTGCTGGTCCCGGTGTACACGGGCGACGGCTACTCGTTCGTGCCGCTGGGCCTGGCCGCGCTGGCCCTGCTGCTCTACACGCTGTTCGCGCCCGGCTGGGAGGCCCGGCGGGGCAACGGCGACGGCCACGCCCTGCCGGCCGACGCCGCGGTGGCGGCCGCCGACCTGGGCAACGAGCAGGCCGAGGTCCGCCCGGACGCTCTGGCCGGGATCAGAGCCCCTAGCTCGACGAGTCCGCCGCCATCCCCGCCCCCCAGAACAGGATGGACAGGACGAGGAGCGCCGCCCCCACCCAGATGAGGATCTGGGCCTGGTCCTTCTTGGTCTGGTCCGACATGTTGACCAGCCCGACGATGAGGGGCACCAGCCCCCCGCACAGCACGCCGAGGGCGATCATGGCGGCCATGAACCCCCCGGACCACCGGGCGGGGTGCGCGACCGCCGCCGGCGGCCCCGGCGGCCCGCCGGTCCACGGCTGGTGGGCCATCGGCGGGGGCGCGGGCGGCTGGTGGGGCGCGGCCCACGCCGTCGCCGCCACCGGGGCGGGCCGGGGGCGGGGCGGCGGCACCGGCGGGGGCGGGGGGATGTCGTCGGCGGGAGCCTCGGGCTCGTCGGCCGGCTCCGGCTCGGGCTCGGGCGCGGGCGCGGGTAGGTCCGCCACCGGCCGGGGGGCGTCGACCGGGGACCTGGCGGCACGGGCGGCCGGCACCTCGGCGAGCAGCCCGTCGATGCGGTCGCGGATGTCGCCCATCACGTCGAGGCGGGCCCGGAACCGGCGGAGCACGGCGGCCACGTCCACGCGCAGGCCGTGGATGTGCAGCTCGTGGCCGAGGATGTCCACCAGCTCGACCTGGCGGGCGCGGGTCAGCTCGGTGGGGTCGTCGATGCGCTGCTTGGCCAGGGCCACCGGGTCGGGGGGGATGACCGGCGGCGACGGCAGCGGGTCGGGCAACGGGGTGGCCGCCGGCATGCGGTTGATGGCGGTGTTGAGGGCGAACACCGACTTCTTGTCGGCGTTCGTGTAGTCGACGAACTGGGCCTCGGCCAGGGTGGGGGGCATGAGCGACGGCGCCACCGGCTCGAGCAGGACCGGCAGCAGCGGGCGGAGCACCGCGGTGGCGTAGCCGAGCTCGGCCAGGCAGGGCCGGGAGTCGACCGCGGGCTCGCTGATGCCGAAGACGTAGAGGTCGCTGGCGGCGATGCGCCGCAGGATCTCGTCCCACCAGTGCTGGCCGCCGGCGATCTCGGCGTCGTACCAGACGTCGTGGCCGAGCGAGGTCAGGTCCGCCGTCAGTGCCTCGACCGCGGCCCGGTCCTCTCGCGCGTAGGTGATGAAGATCCTCATCCCGTCCACCTCGTCGACACAGAGAGTACCGAATGGCCGTGCTGGATACAGCGGACGCTCAGCGGACGCTCAGGCCGGGAGTGGGACCGGCCTCGGCCGAGCCGGTAGTGTGCGACCCGCCCACGTGCCGAAGAGAAGAATTTGGCCCGTCGCGAACGGAACCTGTACATTGCGAAATCATTCACAAGGGTCCATCGCGACGAGTGATGGCCTGAGTAGTGCCAGGAGCAAGGGTGTTCGATCTCCCCGCCAAGCGTGAGCTGAATCGAGGATTCGGGGACGCCCTGTCGACCGCGTTCGAGCTGGCGATGACCCCCGCGATCCTGGCGCTCATCGGCTGGCGGCTCGACGCTTGGCTCGGCACCACCCCCCTGTTCCTGGTGCTGCTGTTCGCCTTCACCATGAGCTACGAGATCTGGAAGCTGTTCCGACGCTACGACACCCAGATGCGCGATCACGAGGCGCGGGTGCCGGGCCTGCGGCGGCCGGATGGCGAGGAGCCCGACCGGTGAGGATGACCGCCGCGGACCTGCACGCAGCGGTCCCCGACGCCCCGCCCGTGGAGCGGGAGCTGGCGTTCGACATGGCACGACGCGGCCTCTGGGCCGCACCCGTGATCGTCCTGGCCGCCCTGGTGATCTGGGGTGGCGACGGTGCGTGGTCGGCCCTGGTGGCGGTCGCCATCGTGCTCGTCAACCTCGTGCTCGCCGCCGTGTCGCTGTCGTGGGCGGCCCGCCGGTCGCTCACCCTCGTCATGGCCGTCGCCCTCGGCGGCTTCGCCGTGCGCATGGGCCTGGTCACGGTGGTGATGCTGCTCGTCAAGGACGAGCCCTGGATCGACCTGGTCGCCCTCGGGGTGACCGTGCTCGTCACGCACCTCGGGCTCCTGTTCTGGGAGCTGCGCTACGTGTCCGCATCCCTCGCCTTCCCGGCGCTCAAGCCGGGGCACAAGGAGGCACTGCAGCCGTGATCCTCGGGTTGGACATCCCGCCGATCAGCCACGTCGTCGAGTGGCCCACGCTCTTCGGCGGCGGCGCCTTCGGCGTCAACAAGGTCGTCATCCTCATGTGGATCTCCGTGGCGATCGTCCTCGGGTTGTTCCTCGTGGCCAGGAGCCGCCAGGAGCTCGTTCCCACCGGCGCGCAGAACGTCGCCGAGTCGGCCATCGAGTTCATCGAGGACCAGATCGTCCTCCAGACGATCGGCACCGAGGGCCTGCGCTTCACGCCCTTCCTGCTGACGCTGTTCACCTTCATCCTCACCTGCAACCTCTGGGGGATCATCCCCGGCGCGCAGATGCCCGTGACCGCCCGCATCGCGCTGCCCGTGTTCCTGGCGCTGGTGGTCTACCTGATCTACAACACCGTGGGCATCGTCAGGAACGGGCCGATCAACTACCTCAAGTCGATCATGTTCATCCCCGGCGTCCCGTGGCCGATGTACTTCCTGCTCACGCCGATCGAGCTGATCACCAGGTTCATCACGCAGCCGTTCAGCATGGCGGTCCGGCTCTTCGCCAACATGCTCGCCGGCCACCTGCTGCTCGTCAGCTTCGCGGTGATCACCCAGGCGTTGGTCTCGGCCACGATCATCGGCGGCGCGCTGCCCCTCGCCCTGCTCATCTTCCTCACCGCGTTCGAGCTTCTGGTCGCGTTCCTGCAGGCCTACATCTTCACGATCCTCGCCGCCGTCTACATCGACGCCGCGATGCATCCCCAGCACTGAGCACAACCAAGGAGAAGAAGAACCGTGCTGCAACTGCTTGCACAGCAGGACCCGGGCGAGCTGGTCCAA
Organism: Acidimicrobiales bacterium; assembly: GCA_036506715.1. GTDB lineage: Bacteria > Actinomycetota > Acidimicrobiia > Acidimicrobiales > VFJN01 > ZC4RG19. Next base: position 1,282 of record DASXRH010000015.1, on the reverse strand, counting down.
GGCCTCACCGCCATCGGCCGAGGCATCGTCTACGGCGGCGCCGCCATCGGCCCCGGCATCGGCATCGGCCTCGTGGTGGGCAACGCCATCACGGCCATGGCCCGCCAGCCCGAGGCCGCCGGCATGGTGCGGACCACCATGTTCCTCGGCATCGCGTTCACCGAGGCCCTCGCTCTGTTCGGCTTCGTGCTGGCGTTCATCATCTCCGGGTGAGGAGGCTCCCCGTGCGTACCCGCACATTGCTCGCGAGCGTGTCGCTCGCCATCGTCGGTCTCGTGGTGTTCGCGCCCGCTGCGCATGCACAGGAGGGCGACGGCCTGTCCAAGGACACCAAGGAGTGCATCGAGCAGGCCGAGAAGGCCGATGACCCCGAGGCCTGCCAGGAGGCGCCGAGCCCGATCCTGCCGGCGACCGACGAGCTGGTGTGGGGCGGGATCAGCTTCTTAGCGCTGTTCTTCCTGCTGAGGAAGTTCGCCTACCCGCAGATCAAGCAGGGCATGCAGGCGCGGACCGAGCGCATCCGGTCCGACCTCCAGGCGGCCGAGGGCGCGAAGTCCGACGCCCAGACCGTGCTCGCCGAGTACAAGGCCCAGCTCGCCGAGGCCAGGACCGAGGCCGGGCGCATCATCGAGGAGGCCCGCCAGGCCGCCGACGCGATCAAGCGCGACCACGAGGCCCGGTTGCAGTCCGAGCTCGGGGAGGTCCGGGCCAGGGCCGTGAGCGACATCGAGGCCGCCAAGGCCCAGGCGATGGTCGATCTGCGGGACGAGATCGCCCAGCTGGCCATCGGTGCCGCCGAGACCGTGGTGCAGCACAACCTCGACCCGGCCACGCAGGTCCAGCTCGTCGAGGACTACATCAACCAGGTGGCGGCGCAGCGCTCGTGAAGGGATGACGATGGCAGACGACCGCACGCTCGCCTACGCCGAGGCCCTGTTCGGGGTGGCCAGGGCCGAGGGCACCCTCGGCGAGGTGGAAGACGAGCTGTTCCGCTTCTCGCAGACCCTGCAGGGGTCCGACGAGCTGCGCGACGCGCTCACCGACCCCAGCATCCCGGTGAGCCGGCGCCAGCAGATCGTGGAAGACCTACTGGGCGGCAGGGCGTCGCCGACGACGGTCGCCCTGGTCGCGCTGGTCATCGGCACGGGCCGCAGCCGTGATCTGCCGGCCATCATCCGCCAGCTGGTCGAGATGAGCGCGGCCGAGGCCAACAAGGCGGTCGCCGAGGTGCGCTCGGCGGTCGCGCTCACCGACGACCAGCGCCAGCGGCTGGCCAAGGCGC
>DASXRH010000014.1:0-3839 GCA_036506715.1 Acidimicrobiales bacterium | reverse complement strand
GACGCCGCCGTCGGGTTGGGCGCCGAAGTCCTACACGAACCGCGGCTGTGGCCCGAGTACCACGAGCACTACTACGGCGCGTTCGTGCGCGACCCCGACGGCAACAACGTCGAGGCGGTGTGCCACCTGCCGGCGGTGGGCGAGCCCGGTTAGCGGACCGGCTCGGGATCGCCCACCGGGACCGCCGGCCTCGGCGGCCCGTCGGGCACGGGGGTGGCGACGCCGGCGCGCAGCCGGGGCAGCAGCCGGTCGAGCCAGCCGGGCAGCCACCAGTTGCGGTCGCCGAGCAGCTCCATCGTCGCCGGCACCAGCACCAGCCGCACCAGCGTGGCGTCGAGCAGCACGGCCACGGCCAGCCCGAGGCCGAAGATCTTCAGCGACCGCGTCGAGCCCAGCACGAACGCCCCGAACACGCAGAACATCACGGCCGCGGCCGCGGTGATCACCCGGGCGGTGGCGGCCACGCCGTCGGCGATGGCGCCGCTGTTGTCGCCGGTCTCGTCGTAGGACTCGCGGATGCGGGACAGGAGGAACACCTCGTAGTCCATCGACAGCCCGAAGATCACGGCGAACAGCATCATCGGCACCCACGCGTCGATCGGCCCCGGCCGCCCGACGCCGATGGGTCCGAGCCCCCACCCCCACTGGAACACCAGCACCAGCACGCCGTAGCACGCCCCCAGCGCCAGGAGGTTGAGCACCACCGCCTTCAGCGGCACCAGGACGCTGCGGAACACCAGCATCAGCAGCAGGAACGACAGCGCCAGCACCGCCACCGTGAACAGCGGCAGCTTCGACGACATGAACTCGCCGAAGTCGACGGCCGCGGCGGTGGGCCCGCCCACCTTGGCCGTCACCCCCGTGCCGGCGAGGGTCTGGGGCAGGATCGTGCCCCGCAGCTCGTGCACCAGGGCCTGGGTCCGGGCCGACTGCGGCGGGTCCTCGGGGAACACCTGCATGACGGCGGCATCGCCGCGGTCGTTGAGCAGCGGCGGCGTCGACCAGTCGACCCCGTCGACGGCGTCGAGGTTCTGGGCCAGTGTGCCGAGGATGACGACGTCGCCGGGCCCGTTGGGCAGGTCGGCGGCGATGACGAGGGGCCCGTTGGCCCCCGGCCCGAACCCCTCGGACACGATGTCGTAGGCGCGGCGGGTCGTGTCGCTCGTCGGCCGGTTGCCCGAGTCGCCGAAACCCTGGCGCAGCCCGGCGGCCGGCAGGGCCAGCAGCACCAGCACGCCGCCGCCCACGGCGATGGCTCGCCACGGGTCGGCCTGGATCCGCTGGCTCCAGCGCCGCCAGCCCTCCTGGCGCCGGGGGTCGCCGGGGGCGCTCCGCCCGGGGACGGCCAGGCGGTCGATGTTCGTCCCCACGAACCCGAACACGGCCGGCAGCAGCGTGACGGCGGCCAGCATGGTGGACAGCACGCCGATGGAGATGCCGATGGCCAGCCCCCGGATCATCGGCAGCCCCACCGTGCACATCCCGAGGACGGCGATGACGACCACCGTCCCGGCCAGCAGCACCGCTCGGCCGGCCGTCTCGATCGACCGCACGGTGGCGGCCTCGGGGTCGAGCCCCTGGGCCAGCCCCTCCCGGTAGCGGGTCACGACGAACAGCGCGTAGTCGATGCCCACGCCGACGCCGATCATGGCCACCGCCTCGACGGCGTAGCTGGGCATGCCGATGACCGCCACCACCAGGGTGACGACGGAGATGCCGGCCAGGATCCCGCAGAAGGCGGTCAGCAGCGGCAGTCCCATGGCCAGCACCGAGCCGAAGGCGACGAGCAGCACGACCATGGCCGCGATGTAGCCCACGGTCTCGCTGGAGAAGGTGGGGGGCTCGGCGAACACGCTGCCGCCCAGCTCGATGGTGGTGCCCTCGACGTGGGTGCGCTCGACCAGCGCCCGGGCCCGCTCGGCCACGCGGTCGTAGGCGTCCTCGTCGCGGTCGCCCATCGTCACGTAGGCGAAGGCGATGGTGCGCTCGTGGTTGACGAAGTGCGACCCGTCGGTGGTGTAGGGGCTGACGACCTCGCCGGGAGCGATGACGTCCTCGAACTCGGCGAACAGCTGCGACATGCCCGCCTCGACCCGCGGGTCGTCGATGTCGCCGGTCTCGAACACGATCTCGCCCGACTCGCCCGCCCTCCTGGGGAAGTCGTGGGCGTCGAGGAGGTCGGCCGCCGCCTGGCTCTCGGACCCCGGCAGCGTGAAGTCGTTCACGAACCTGCCGCCGTACGCGGCGCTGAGGACCACGAGCGCGGCGAGCACCGCCACCCATCCGACCAGGACGAACCACCGCCACCGGTAGCAGGCGCGGGCGAGGCGCGTGAGCATGATGACCCCCCGGGATCGGAGCGCAGCTCTGGCCTCCCCGTGGCTCCGACTGCCCGCACGATCCCACGCTGCGGAAGGACTTGGCAACGGATGTCACCCGCGGGGAGTGATGCGCCGCGGGGAGCAGCCCGGGCACCGTCGCAGCGTGGAGGTTCGGGAGGCGACGGCCGTCGAGGTGCACGAGAGCCCGCCGGTGGTGGCCGAGCGCTCGCCGGCCGACCTGCTGCGCCTGGGGGTGGCGGCCGCCGGGCTGGTGATCGTGCTGCTGCTGCAGTGGCTGACCGGGGACGCCGTCGTCGACCAGGCCCACGACCTGCTGCGGGGCCTGGACAGCCTGCCGTCGTGGCTGGTCACCGCGATCGTGCTGGTGACCTGGGCGGCGGGGCTGGTGGCGTTCGTGGGCGGCGCCGTGGTGGCCGTGGTGCGTGGCAAGTGGCGGGCCCTCGGCAGTGCCGCGCTGGGCGGGGCGCTCGCCCTGGCGCTGGCGGCGGCGCTCACCCTGGCCGAGGAGCCGACCTCGGCGCCGGTCACCGTGCGCTCCGACACGCTCGACTGGTTCGTCGACAACGGCACCACCACCGAGATCACGCTGGCCGTGGCGGCCGGTCTGGCGACCGCCGGCGCGCCCTGGGTGGGTCGGGCCTGGCGGCGCTGCGCCTGGACCGTGGTCATCGGCATCATGGTCGGCCGCATGCTGGCCGCGCCGGTGGCGTTCGACTCGGTGCGGGCGCTGATGGTGGGCTGGATGTCCGGCGCCCTGGCCGTGGTGCTGCTCGGGGCGCCGCCCCGCCGGGCCCGGGGCGCGTCCATCGCCCAGGGCCTGGTGGCCGTGGGCGTGCCGGTGCGGCGGCTCGACCAGGCCAGCCTCGACGCCCGGGGGTCGACGCCGTGGTTCGCGGAGACGCGCGACGGCCGCCGCCTGTTCGTGAAGTCGCTCGGCCGCGACGAGCGCAGCGCCGACCTTCTGTTCCGCCTCTACCGCCGGGTCATGCCCCGCGACCTCGGCGACGAGCGGGGTTTCCGCTCGCTGCGCCGGGCGGTGGAGCACGAGGCGCTCGTGGCCCTGGCGGCCCGCGACCTGGGCGTCCGCACCCCGCGGTTCGTCGCCCTGGCCACGGCCTATCCGGCGTCGTTCGTGCTCGCCTACGAGGGGATCGACGGCCGGTCGCTCGACCGGGTCGACCCCGCCACCGTCGACGACGACCTGCTGGGCGGGGTGTGGGACCAGGTGGGAACGCTGCGGATCCATCGGGTGGCGCACCGGGACCTGCGGCTGGCCAACGTGTTCCTGGCCGCCGACGGGGCGGTGTGGATGATCGACTTCGGGTTCAGCGAGCTGGCCGCCAGCGACGTCCTGCTGGCCACCGACGTGGCCGAGCTGCTGGCCGCCACGTCGCTGCAGGTCGGGGTGGCGCGGGCGGTGGCGGCGGCCGCGCGCGCGCTCGGCCCCGACGCGGTGGCCACCGCCGCGGACCGGCTCCGACCGTGGGCGCTGTCCGG
>DASXRH010000013.1:0-2654 GCA_036506715.1 Acidimicrobiales bacterium | reverse complement strand
ACGCCCTGCTCACCGAGATGTGCCGGGCCATGGGGCGGCGCGGCGTGCGGGTGCGGCTGCCCCACCGCCTCACCACCTGGACCCTGGCCCACGTCGGGCCGGTCGAGCGCATCGTCGGCATCCCGGCGTCGGCGGTCGAGTACTTCGTGCACCCCACCCACTACGACACGACCGCCGCCACCCGCGACCTGGCCGGCAGCGGTGTCGCCTGCCCGCCGGTGGCCGACTACTTGCCGAGGTTGGTCCGGTTCATGACCGAGCACCGCGACGCCAACCTCGGCGTGATGGTCTGAGGCCGGGACTGCGGTGGCGGCCTCCCGGATCCGGTCAGGTCGGGACCTGCCAGGCGCAGGGGGTGCCGCCGGTGACCGACACCGCGTTGGCCGACGCCGCCGCCCGGCCGGTGATGCTCACGTCGCCCTCGGGGAGGTGAACGGTCATGTTGGTCTGCCCACCATCGCCCGCCAGCCGGGGGTGGACCTCGACCGCCGAGCCGTACGACGCCCGCCACTCCACCACGCTGCCGTCGACGGCCGGACCGTCGGCCATGCGGAACCGGCGGCCGGCGCCCGGCCGGGCCAGCACCGACCAGCCGACGAGCCGCCGGTCGCCGTCGCCGGTGCCGGTGCCGGCGAAGCGGAGCAGGATGTCGTCCCACGCCGCCAACGCGGCCGCCGTCCACCCCGGATCCACCCGGGGGTCGTCGGCGCACGATGCCCCCGTCCGGGTCGACCGCACCGAGACCGGCGCCCCGAGCTCGGCCGTCGCCTCGGCCATCACGGCGTCCATCGGGGCGCCGAACGCGAACGGCCCGATGCCACCGTCGGCCCGCAGGGCCAGGCCCTCGACCACCGTGCTGACCGGCGGCGAGGCCGGCGCCGGCAGGAAGGCGGCGGCGACGTCCCCGTCCGCGGTGCCGACGCCAGTGCCATCACCCGTGACGGCACCGCCGCCCCCGGGCGCCGGCATCACGGGCGGAGTCGACGGCGCCGGCCGCGTGTCGGTGGCGGTGCGGTCGAGGTCGTCGGCGGCCAGCACCGCGGCGCTGATCCCGGCCACGGCGGCGACGACGGCCACGACGCCCAGCGTGTTGCGCACCCGCCGGTACCGGCGGCCGGGCCCCGGGGCGAGCGGCAGCGGCGGCGGGTCGAGCTCGAGGTCGAGATCGTCGCTCACGCCGGCACCTCCCCCGGGGTTCGATGCCGCACCGAGGGTACCGCCGCCGCCTCGGCCGCCGCCTTCCCCGTGGTGTTGCCGGTCAGCCTCTGACCCTCGCCGGCGCGGCGTTCCCGCTGGCCGCGCCGTTCTCGCGGCTCAGGGCCCGACGCCGCGGAGCCCCCGCCACGCCAGGTCGGCGAGCTGGTGGGCGAGCATCGCGGGGTCGGCGTCGCTGTTGGCGTTGAGCCAGTGGATGCTGGCCCCCTCGATCATGCCGACGATGCCGTGGCCGAGGACCTGGCGCTGGCTGGCGCTGAGCCCGTCGATCTCGATGAGGCCGGCCACCAGGGCCGCGACCGCCCGCTCGGTCTGGTTGACCAGCTCGGCGAACTCGTCGTCGCGGGCCAGACCGCCGCCGTAGAACAGCCGGAACGCGTCGCGGTGGCGGTCGACGTAGGCGAAGTAGGCGGCGAAGCCCATCTCGACCATCTGGTGGGGGCCGTCGGCGGCGGCCACCGCCTTCGTGATCGTCTCCTGCAGGTCGCGGCCGACGTCGGTCAGCAGCTCGGTGAACAGCTCGCGCTTCGAGGTGAAGTGCTGGTAGAGCACGGGTTTGGTCACCCCGGCCTCGACCGCGATGTCGTTCATCGAGGCGTCGTGGTACCCCCGCTCGGCGAACACGCGCAGGGCGACGCCGAGAAGCTGGCGGCGCCGGCGGGCGGCAGGCAGGCGGGTGGGCACGCGGACGTCGTCTCCCCTCGAGATGCCCCGGGCGCCCGTGTGACGCCCTTCATACGGGTTACTAGAAGGTAACAGGCAGCCCGCACGTCGGGGGTGACCATCCGGTGCCAAAGTGATGGCACCGAACGTCGTTTGCCCCGCGAAACGGGCTGCTCAGGGCAGGATCCCCCGCTCGCGGTCGTCGCGATCGGCGGCCTTGACGGCGTACCCCACCACGATCGCCGGCGCCAGCGCCACCGAGCCGACGACCATCGCCGCCACCACGATCGCCACCACCAGCCCGTCGAAGCCGACCGCGAACCCGACCACGAACGCCACCACCGCCACGGCGAAGAGCGCGTAGCCGAGCCGCTGCGCCAGCTCCGCCGCCCGGGCGACCTGCGCCCGCCGGGCCAGCACCGGATCGACCGGCGCGGTCACCTCGGGGTCGGGCGCGGGGTCGTCGTCGGGGGGCGGGCTCACCGTGGCATCGTGGCCGCCGGGACGGCCGCGGCGCCATCCCGCCCCTCGGCCGGCGACCGCCGGCGTGGCCATGACCACCCCGGTGCGGGGCCGGGCGCGGGAAGCGCCCGCCCCGCCGGACCGGGGGACCGCTGCTCAGCCGCCGGGGAAGCCCTCGATGCCGCAGTCGGACATCGCGGTCATGAGGTCGGCCAGCTCGTCGCTGGTCAGGCTGCCCATGGGGTCGCTCGACGTGCCGATCTCGGCCAGCTTGTCGACGCCCAGCTGGTCGAGCATGGCCTGGGAGGCGCACA
>DASXRH010000012.1:0-4051 GCA_036506715.1 Acidimicrobiales bacterium | reverse complement strand
CACGTCGACCAGCAGCACCAGCCGCCGGGGCCGCTCGCCGGGCCGGGTGGCCTCGGGCGCCACGACCTCGCCCCCCGTGCGCAGCGAGCGCCGGACCGTGCGCCGCAGGTCGGGGGCGCCCCGGCCCGGGCGGGCGGGCCGCCGCCGCCGGCTGCGGCGCAGCGCGGCGTGGACCCGGAGGTCGGCCATGAGCCGGTGGGCCTCGGCCAGCTCGTCGGGGGAGCAGGTCGCCAGATCGCGATGGCGCAGGACCTCGGTGGCGCTCCACCGCAGCGCCCGGCGGTCGTCGTCCGGGGCGTGGCCGTCGCCGTCGGCCCCGGCGGGGTCGTCGTCGGCCAGGTCGAGCGGGATCTCGACCGGACGGGGGGTGACGGCCACCTCGGCTGGCGCCTGGCCGCCGATGAGCGTCGCGAACGTGCGGTCGTAGGCGGGGACGTCCTCGGGCCGGTGGATCAGCGTGGCCCGCCCCGCCCAGTAGACCCCGGCCGGCGTGGACCCCGCCACCGCCAGCGCCCGGGCGTACACCACCGTGGCGCCGAGCGGGACGGCCACCCCGGCGCCCCGCAGCGCCCGCACGAACCCCACCGCCAGGCGGTCGAGGGGCTCGACCGCCGACAGGGCGGTGGGGCCCAGGGTGGCCGGCAGCACGCCGAACGGGTCAGGCACTGCGGGCCACCGCCCGGGCCACCAGCTGGTCGAGGCCGGCCTCGGTCACCCGCTGGGCGTCCTCGCGGTACTTGACCACCGACCCGAGGGTGGCGGCGGCCGCCGCCGGATCGAGCGTGCCCCGACCGAGCAGCGACAGCGCCCGGGCCCAGTCGATCGTCTCGGCGATGCCCGGCGGCTTGTACAGTCCCAGGCCCCGGATCTGGGCCACGGCCTCGGCCACCTGGCGGGCCAGGTCGCCGTCGACCTCGGGGGCCCGCAGGCGGACGATGGCCACCTCGCGGGCCACGTCGGGTTGGTCGACCCAGTGGTAGAGGCAGCGGCGCTTGAGGGCGTCGTGGACGTCGCGGGTGCGGTTGGAGGTCAGGACCGTGACCGGCGGGACCCTGGCCCGCACGGTGCCCAGCTCGGGGATGGTGACCGCCCAGTCGGACAGCAGCTCGAGCAGGAAGGCCTCGAACTCGTCGTCGGCCCGGTCGATCTCGTCGATGAGCAGGACCGGCGGCGGCCGGTGCTCGGGCGTGTAGAGGGCCTGGAGCAGCGGCCGCCGCACCAGGAACCGCTCGTCGTACAGCTCGCCCTCCAGGGCCTCGGTGCCAGCGGCGGACGCCCGGCCGGCCGCCTCGGCGGCCCGGAGGTGGAGGAGCTGGCGGGCGTGGTCCCACTCGAACAGGGCCTGGGCGGCGTCGATGCCCTCGTAGCACTGGAGGCGGACCAGCCGACCTCCGGTCCAGGCGGCCAGCGCCTTGGCCACCTCGGTCTTGCCCACGCCGGCGTCGCCCTCGAGGAACAGCGGCCGCTGCAGGCGCAGCGCCAGGAACACCGACGTGGCCAGGCCCTCGTCGGCCAGGTAGTCGTGGGCGGCCAGGCCGTCGACCACGCCGGGGACGTCGTCGGCGACCGGGACGGGCTCGGGCGGCGGCGCCGTGCCGGATGACATGGGCATCAGCCTAGGGGGACGGCGTCGCCGACAGGCCGGGGGCGGCCGGGGGGTGGGGACGGCGCTCCTCCCCCCGGCGGTCCCGTCCGGCGAACGTCAGGCCCCCGCGGCCTCCAGCGCCCGCCGCACCAGCACGTGGGCCAGGTGGCGGCGGAAGTCCGGCGAGGCGTTGAGGTCGTCGGGGGGCTCGGTGCCCTCGTCGGCCCGGGCGGCGGCATCGGCCGCCGACGACCCCGAGCGCAGGGCCTCCTCCACCCCCGCCGCCCGCAGCGGCTGGGCGCCCATGTTGACCAGGCCCACGCCGGGGCCCACGTCGCCGTTGGTGAGCACGGCCGCGACCCCGACGATGGCCCAGTCCTGGGCCCGCCGGTTGAACTTCTCGAACGCCCACCCCACCCCGGGCACGGACGGCACCCGGATCTCGGTGATGATCTCGTCGGGCGCCAGCGCCGTCTCCAGGAAGCCGGTGAAGAAGTCGTCGGCCGCGATGCGGCGATCGCCGCCCGGCCCCCGCACCACCAGCGACGCCCGCAGGGCCAGCAGCGCCGCGGGCAGGTCGGACGCCGGGTCGCCGTGGGCCACCGAGCCGCCGATCGTGCCCCGGTGGCGCACCGGGGGGTCGCCGATCTGGCCGGCCACGTGGGCGAGCAACGGCACCTGCTCGCCCAGCAGCTCGGAGGTGGCCAGGTCGTGGTGGCGGGTCAGGGCCCCGATGCGGACCTCCCCGCCGTCACCCTCGACGAAGGACAGGTCCCGGAGGCCGCCGATGTCCACCAGCATCTGGGGCAGGGCCAGGCGCAGCTTCATGAGCGGCAGCAGCGAGTGCCCGCCGGCCAGCAGCTTGGCCTCGTCGCCGTGCTCGGCCAGGAGGCCGACGGCCTCGTCGACGGAGCCCGCCTTCTGGTAGTCGAACGGTGCCGGGATCACGAGGCCCCCTCCCCTGCCGGGCCCGACGCTCGTCGGGCGTCCCGGATGGCCGACCACACCCGCTCGGGCCGGGCCGGCATGGTGATGTCGGTGATGCCGAGCGGCGACAGGGCGTCGACGAGGGCGTTGATCACCGCCGGCGCCGACCCGATGGTGCCTGCCTCGCCGATGCCCTTGACCCCCAGCTCGTTGGTGGGGCTGGGGGTGACCGTGTGGTCCAGCTTGAAGCTGGGCAGCTCGGCGGCGGACGGCACCAGGTAGTCGAGCAGGCTGGCGTTGCGCAGGTTGGCGTCGTCGTCGTAGACGGCCTCCTCCCACAGCGCCTGGGCCACGCCCTGGACGATGCCCCCGTGGAGCTGGCCCTCCACGATCATCGGGTTGACCTGGGGCCCGCAGTCGTCGACGGCGGCGTAGTCGCGCAGGGTGACCTCGCCCGTCTCCTCGTCGACCTCGACCACGGCCACGTGGGTGCCGAACGGGAAGACGAAGTTGGGCGGGTCGTAGGTGACCTGGGCGCTCAGGTTGGGCTCGACGCCGTCGGGCAGGTTGTGGGCCGTGAAGGCCTCGAACGCCACCGCCTGGACGGTCATGGCCTTGCTCGGCGTGCCCCGCACCCGCATCTCGGGCCCGATCAGCTCGAGGTCGTCCTCGGCGCACTCGAGCTGGTGGGCGGCGATGGTCTTGGCCTTCTCGATGACCTTGTCGGTCGCCATCGCGACGGCCACGCCGCCGACGGCCAGCGACCGGCTGCCGTAGGTGTCCATGCCCAGCGGGCTGATGGCGGTGTCGGAGTGCAGGACCTCGACCGCGTCGGGGTCGACGCCCAGCCGGTCGGCCACGATCTGCGACCACGTCGTCTCGTGGCCCTGGCCGTGGGGACTGGTGCCGCTGACCACCTGGACCACGCCGGTGGGCAGCACCCGGACCGTGGCCGCCTCCCAACCGCCGGCGCCGAAGCTGAGCGAGGCCAGCACCCGGCTGGGGGCCAGGCCGCACATCTCGACGTAGGTGGAGATGCCGATGCCCAGGCGCCGGGTCTCCCCCGCGTCCCGGCGCCGCTGCTGCTCGGCCCGCAGGTCCTGGTAGCCGACGATCTCCAGCGCCCGGTCGAGCGTCGGGGCGTAGTCGCCCGAGTCGTAGGTGAGCCCGGCGATCGAGGCATACGGGAACCGGTCGGGGGCGATGTAGTTGCGGCGACGGATCTCGGCGCCGTCGACCCCAACCGCCCGGGCCAGCGCGTCCATGGACCGCTCGATGGCGTAGGTGGCCTCGGGCCGGCCGGCGCCCCGGTAGGCGTCCGTCGGCGTGCGGTTGGTGAACACCCCCGTGCACTCGAAGTGGTAGGCGGGGACGTCGTAGACACCGTGGTAGAGGAAGGCGCCCAGCAGTGGGATCCCCGGCCCCACCAGCTGCAGGTAGGCCCCCATGTCGGCCATCAGGGTGGCCCGCACGGCGGTGACCTTGCCGTCGGCGTCGGCGGCCAGCTCCATGTGCTGCACCTGGCCCCGGCCCTGGATG
>DASXRH010000011.1:0-1946 GCA_036506715.1 Acidimicrobiales bacterium | reverse complement strand
GCTCGGCGTCGACCTCGCCGATCCGATCCCGCCGCTGACCGCCGGGTCGTGGTGGGGGCGGCTGGTCGAGCGGATCAGGTCGGGGGCCCGGTGGCGTGAGATCGTGCACCACCTGCTGGCCCTGCCGCTCGGCATCTTCACCACCGTGAGCGCCACCGTGGCCTGGTGCGGGTCGGCGGCGCTCCTGCTGTTGCCGGCCTACGTCGGCATCCTGCCCGACGACACCGCCCACTTCGGGCTGTTCGACATCACCCAGGGCCCCGGCGCGGCGGCGATGAGCGTCGTCGGGGCGCTCGGCCTGGCGGTCGCCGCCCCCTGGGCGACCGTCGGGCTGGCCAAGCTCGACGTGATCGTGGCCCGCAAGCTGCTGGCGCCCCGTCCGAAGGACGAGCTGGGCGAGCAGGTCACGCGGCTGGAGACGAGCCGGGCGGCGGCGGTCGACAGCGCCGAGGCCGAGCGCCGCCGCATCGAGCGCGATCTCCACGACGGTGCCCAGCAGCGGCTGGTGGCCCTGGCCATGGGGCTCGGCGAGGCCCGCGACAAGCTCGACCAGGACCCCGAGGGCGGTCGCCAGCTGGTGGCCGACGCCCACGAGGAGGCCAAGGCCGCGCTGGCCGAGATCCGGGACCTGGTGCGGGGCATCCACCCGGTGATCCTCGAGGACCGGGGCCTCGACGCCGCCCTCTCGGCCGTGGTGGCCCGGTCGTCGGTGCCGGTCGCCCTCCAGGTCGATGTGGCCGACCGCCCGCCCCCGGCGGTCGAGAGCGCCGCCTACTTCGTGGTCACCGAGGCGCTCACCAACGTGGCCCGCCACGCCGGCGCCACCCGGGCGGCGGTCACCATCGCCCGGGCCGGCGATCGGCTGGTGGTCGAGGTGCGCGACGACGGCACCGGCGGCGCCGCGGTCGACGGCGGCACCGGGCTGCGGGGCCTGCGCGACCGCATCACCGCCCTCGGCGGCACGTTCCACATCGTCAGCCCGGCGGGCGGGCCGACCACGCTCCTGGCGGAGATCCCGTGCGGATCGTGATCGCCGAGGACTCGGTCCTGCTCCGCGCCGGCCTCACGCGCCTGCTCAGCGAGGCCGGCCACGAGGTCGTGGCCACCGTGGACAACGCCGACGACCTGCTCACCGTGGTCGAGCGCCACCAGCCGGACCTGGGGGTGGTCGACGTGCGCATGCCCCCCACCCACACCGACGACGGGCTGCGGGCGGCGCTGGCCATCCGGGCCCGGTGGCCCGCCATCGGCATCCTCGTGCTGTCCCAGTACGTCGAGGAGACCTATGCCAGCGAGCTGCTGGCCAACGGCTCGGCCGGCCTCGGCTACCTGCTCAAGGATCGCATCGCCGACGTCGGCGAGTTCCTCGACGCCGTGCACCGGGTGGGCGAGCGGGGCACCGCCCTCGACCCCGAGGTGGTCGCCCAGCTGCTGGCCCGCACCCGCCGCCGCGACCCGCTGGACCGGCTGTCGCCCCGCGAGCGCGAGGTGCTCGGGCTCATGGCCGAGGGCCGCACCAACAACGCCATCGCCCGCGAGCTGGTGGTGAGCGACGGCGCCGTCGAGAAGCACGTCAGCAACATCTTCATCAAGTTGGACCTGCCGCCCACCGAGCACGACCACCGGCGCGTGCTCGCCGTGCTGCGCTGGCTGGACAGTTGAGGTTCCCATGAGCGTCGCCATCGCGTGGAAGATCGCCGGCTCGCTGCTGGCCGCGCCGATTCTGGCCTTCGGCACCGTGCAAACCGCCAGCGTCGTGGCCCACGACGAGCACACCGAGCAGACCGAGGTGACCGCGGACGGGGTGGCCGCGCTCGAGGTCCTCAACTCGGCCGGCTCCGTCCGCATCGTCGGCGTCGAGAACGCCACCACCATCACCGTGCGCGCCCACATCAGCGACGGCCTGCGCCCCACCGGCCACTCGATCGAGCGCGCGGGAGACCGCG
>DASXRH010000010.1:0-3274 GCA_036506715.1 Acidimicrobiales bacterium | reverse complement strand
GGCCCGGGCGGGACTGGGGCCGGTGGTGGTGGCCCTGCTCCTGGTGGGCGGGGGCGCCCTGTGGCTGCTCGACACCGTGGACGTCGTGTCGGTGTCGGTCAGCGACGGCCTTGGACTCGGGCTGGTCATCGTGGGCGCCTGCCTGATCGTGGCCGCCTGGCGGGGCCGGCCCGGCGTGCTCGTCCCCCTGGCCGTGGTGCTGGCTGGCCTGCTGGTGGCGGGCGAGTCGCTGGACGTCCCCCTCGATGCGGGCACGGGCGAGCGCACCGTCGTCGTCGACACCCCGGGTGAGCTGCGCCGCCACCACGAGCTGTGGGCCGGCGACCTCACCGTCGACCTGCGGGACGCCGCCCTGCCGACCACGGGCACCGCCGACGTCGAGGCGTCGGTGGCCATCGGCCAGCTCGAGGTGATCGTGCCGCCCGAGGCCACGGTGGCCGTCGACGCCCACCTGACGGCCGGCGAGGTCTCGTCGCCGGGCGGGCCCGAGGCCAACGAGAGCGGGCTCGGCGTCGACTCGTCGTTCACGCTCGCCGGACCACCGGGCGGCCCCCGGCTCCACCTCGATCTGTCGGCCGGCTGGGGTCAGGTGGAGATCACCCGTGGCTAGGCGACGCGTCGACCCCGTCTCCCTCGTCCTCGGCGTCACCGCCGTGGCCGCCGGGCTGATCGTCCTCGCCGGCGGGCGGCTGATCGACGACGCCCCGGCGCTGGTGCCCGTGGCGCTCATCGCCCTCGGCGGCGCCCTGTTGCTGCGGCTGGTCCGGGGCCCCGAGGCTCCGCCGGCGCCCGAGCCGCCCGCCCCGCCGTGGCCGCCGTCAGCCGGCGAGGACGGCCCGCGCGACGAGGTCGGTCCCGAAGGCGGTGAGGATGGCCAGGTACAGCAGGCCGGTGGCGGCCATGACGGCTGAGTAGTAGCGCTCCCGCAGAGCCGCCCGGGTCACGACCACCAGGCCGATGGTGGTCACGGCGCACGCCACCCAGAACCAGCCGAGCGTGCCCCCGTAGCCGTCGTCGATGGTGCCGTCGAGCACCGACACCATCCCCACGGGCCACAGCAGCACGGCGATCTCGAAGGGCCAGATGATCCCCGTCCACCGCACCATGTCCAGCAGCGGGCGGCGGACCAGGCCGGGCTGCACCAGGTACCAGTGGCCGAGCAGCATCCCGTCGGAGATCGCCCCGAGGAACGCCGCGCCCACCAGCACGCGGGCCACCGACAGCAGCGCCGGATCGCCGGCGGCGATGCCCGCCGCCACCAGCCCCGGGATGCCGACCAGCGGGGCCACCAGGTCGAGGACCGGCGGGAACTCGGCCACGTCGGGATCGGGGCCGTCGGGCCGGCGGTCGATGCCGGTCATCGCACTGACCCGGGCCGACCGGCGGGCCAGCCGGGCCCGCTCCCCTGCCACCCCGGCCTTGCGGCGCACGACCGACACCCCGAGCGCCACCGCCGCCGCCCCTGCCACCGCCAGGGCCGACACCTCCCGCACCGGCACGGGGTCGAGCCAGATCCCGAGGGCGGCCGCCCCCAGCGCCATCACCAGGTAGACGCCCCGGACCAGCCAGCCGTACCCGATCCCGACCTCCCGGCCCCGGGTCGTGACCCACAGGAACAGCAGGCCGCCGACGGCCCACTGCAGCAGGACGGTGGGGGCGTCGAGGCGGATCACGGCGAGCGAGGGTAGGGCGGTCCGACCCCGGCCCACGAACCGGCCGGGCCGGTGGTCTCAGGCGTCGACGACGGCCAGGCCGTGGTCGGCCCGGTTGAGCTCGTCGGGGCCACCGGCGTCGGCCACCACGATGTCCTCGAGCCGCAGGCCGAACCGGCCCGGCAGGTAGATGCCGGGCTCGACCGAGAACGCGTGGCCGGGGGTCAGGGGCGTGGCGTTGCCCGCCACGATGTAGGGGTCCTCGTGCTCCTCGACCCCGATGCCGTGGCCGGTGCGGTGGATGAAGCGGTCGCCGTAGCCGGCGGCGGCGATCACCCCGCGGGCCACGTCGTCGACCTCCTGGCAGGGGGTGCCGACCACCGCGGCCGCCACCGCCGCCCGCTGGGCCTCGTGGAGGACCGCGTAGGCCTCGGCCACCTCGGCCGGCGGCTGGCCCAGGTGGACGCAGCGGGTGATGTCGCTGCAGTAGCCCACCCCCTCGGCGTCGAGCATGGTGCCGCCGAAGTCGCATAGCACCACTTCGCCGGGGGCGATGACGTGCTCGCCGGCCTCGTGGTGGGGGCTGGCGGCATGGGCCCCGGCGGCCACGATGGCGAAGTTGGTGTGCTGGTGGCCCTCGGCCACGATGCGGCGGGACAGGTCGGCCGACACCTCGGCCTCGGTCCGGCCCACCAACGGAATGGCCCCGGCCTGGAGGTCGGCGGCGATGCGGTCGACCGCCGCCGCCGCGGCCCGCAGGGCCTCGACCTCGGCCGCGTCCTTCACCGCCCGCAGCGGACCGGTCACCGGCGCGGCCCGGCCGAAGGCGGCGCCGGGCAGGGCCGCCTGGAGGTCGAGCACGAACCGGGCCCACGTGTGGTCGCCCACCGCCACCCGGCCGGCCGCCCCCACCAGGCCGGCCACGATGGCCACCGGGTCCTCGGTCTCGCCCCAGGGCCGCAGCCCGAACACGGCGGGACGCTCGGTCACCCGGGGCGCCTCCAGCTCGGGGACGACCAGCGTGGCGTCGCCCTCGCGCGGCAGGACGAGCATGGTGAGCCGCTCGAGCGGCATGGCCGTGTAGCCGGTGAGGTAGGGCAGGTCGGGGCCGACCGACAGCAGCAGGACGTCGACGCCCAGGGCCTGCATCCGGTCCCGGACCCGGGCGGCACGCGCGGCGAGCATCGACCGAGTCTAGGAAGGTCCGCGGGATCGGCACCCCGTCCCGGCCGGCGGTTGCTGTGCCGTCCGCTCGTGGCGCCTGCGACGCCGGGCCGCTCGGGCCCCGGCTGCGCCAAGGCGCAGCATCTAGGAAGCGCCCACCGCGGCGCCGGCGGCCTCGCCTGCGGCCTGGCGGGCGTGGTAGCTCGACCGCGTGAGCGGGCTGGCCTCGACGTGGGGGATGCCCATGGCCTCGCCGGCGGCGGCGAAGGCGGCGAAGGCCGCGGGCTCGACCCAGCGGGCCACCGGCAGGTGGTGGGTGGTGGGCCGCAGGTACTGGCCGATGGTCACGATGTCGACACCGACGGCCCGCAGGTCGGCCAGGGCCGACACCACCTCGTGGTCGGTCTCGCCCATGCCCACGATGAGGCCCGACTTGGTGACCAGGCCGGCCTCCTTGG
>DASXRH010000009.1:0-8161 GCA_036506715.1 Acidimicrobiales bacterium | reverse complement strand
GTCGAGGACGTGGCGATCGTGCTCGGCGAGGCCTTCCGGGAGGCGCTGGGCGACAAGGCCGGTGTCCGCCGTTTCGCCAGCGGGGCGTTCCCGCTCGACGAGGCCCTGGTCGAGGTGGCGCTCGACCTGTCGGGCCGGCCGTACGTGGCCTACGACGTCCCGTTCGGCGACGTGCTCCCGCTGGGCGACCCGCCGTTCAACCCCGAGATGGCCGAGCACTTCTGGCACTCGTTCGCCACCGCCGCCGCCATCACGCTGCACGTGACGCTGCGGTCGGGGCGCAACACCCACCACATCGTCGAGGCGACGTTCAAGGGCGTGGCCCGGTGCCTGCGCGACGCGGTGCGGGTCGAGGGGGCCGCGGTGCCGTCCACCAAGGGCACGCTCTAGCGCCGGCCCCGTCAGCCCCCGAAGGACAGGCAGTGGATGCCCGGCAGCGTGCCGGGCACCGGCCGCCACGAGCCGCCGCTGTCCTCCGACACGTAGAGCTCGCCGGTGGGGGTGCCCACCGCCACCAGCGCCCCGGCGGCGGCGAGCGCGAAGGTGTCGATGTTGTACGGGAACGTCTCGGGCAGGCCGGCGCCGCAGCGGGCGAACGGGGTGTGGGGCTCGGCCAGGGGACGGCGGTAGACGGCGCCCTCGGTCGAGCCCGGGCCCGTCGACGCCGTGGCCAGCAGCCAGCCGTCGGCGATGGCCACGGCCCGGCAGTACGGGGCGTGGAGGCCCTCGTGGCTCCACGCCCACGTGTCGCCGCCGTCCTCGCTCTGGCCCACGCCGATGGCGGCCGCCACCGCCACCCGGGGCCCGTCCACCACCACCTGGTGGTCGTCGGCTTCGGCCGGCACCACCTCGATCCAGCCGGGCGCACTCCGGCGCCACACGCCGCCGACGTGCACACCGGCCAGCAGGCCCTCGGACCCGAGCGCCAGCGACCGGGTGTCCGGGCGCCCGCCCCACGGGGTCGACCAGCTGTCACGGGTCGGCACGGCGTCGAACAGCGCGTCGCGGGCGGGGCCCTCGGGGCCGCCGACCTCGACGATGCGGGCGTCGCTGGTGCCGACCAGCGCCCGGCCGCCGTCGGTGGCCACCACGCACCGGGGGGCGAGGTCGTCGGGCAGCTCCACGGCGGTGCCCTGGTCGAGGGCGATGACCCGGCCGTCGGCCACCGCCCAGTCGCCCGAGACGGACACGACGCCGGCCCCCGGCATGGTGCGGCGCAGCTCGGTGCCGTCGAGCGCGAGGTCGACCAGTCCGTCAGCGGTTCCGACCAACAGCATCCCCCCAGCATGCCCGCGGCGTGGCGGACCGACACGGTCACGGTCGGGCAAGCTGGCGGGAACGAGAGGAGCTGCCGTGCCCCGACCCGAGCTGTGGATCGTTCGTCACGGCGAGACCGAGTGGAGCCTGACCGGCCGCCACACCAGTCACACGGACGTGCCGCTCACCGCCACCGGCGAGGACCAGGCCCGCCGGATGGCCTGGGCGCTGGCCGGCGTCCGCTTCGATCTGGTGCTGTCCAGCCCCCTGCAGCGCTCGAGGCAGACAGCCGCGCTGCTCGGGTTCCCCGACGTCACCGGGGAGCCGGCCCTGGCCGAGTGGGACTACGGCGAGTACGAGGGCCTCACCACCGAGGAGATTCGCCGCACCGATCCCGGGTGGAGCGTGTGGACCCACCCCAGCCCGGGGGGCGAGTCCGCGGACGAGGTGCGGGCCCGGGCCGACTGGGTGATCCGCCGGGTGGTCACCGAGGCCACGGACCGGGCGCTGGTCGTGTCCCACGGGCACTTCCTGCGGGTGTTGGCCGCCCGATGGATGGACCAGCCGGCGACCGTCGGCATGCACCTGCTGCTCGACGTGGCCACGCTGTCGGTGCTCGGCTGGGAGCGGGAGGCGCGGGCCATCCGCACCTGGAACCTGCACCCGTCGCCGGGCGCCACCGGCGGGGAAACGGGTGGGGGACCGGCGGCCGGGCCGTCGTAGGATCGGACGCCTCATGGCATCCCTCGCCACCCCCGACCCGCTCCGATGACCCTGATCGCCGTCCTCGACTACGGCATCGGCAACCTCCACTCGGCACAGAAGGCGCTGCAGCGGGTGGGGGCCGACGCCCGGCTCACCGCCGACCCGGGGCTGGTGCGCGAGGCGGCGGGGGTGGTGCTGCCCGGCGTCGGCAGCTTCGGTCGCTGCATGGAGTCGCTGGAGCGGGCCGGCCTCGACGAGCTGGCCATCGAGTGCGCGGCCTCCGGCCGGCCGTTCCTCGGCGTGTGCGTGGGCATGCAGATGCTCTATGAGGGGTCCGAGGAGTCGCCCGAGGTGCCCGGCCTCGGCGTGCTGAAGGGCACGATCCGCCGGCTGCCCGACGGGGTCAAGCGGCCGCAGATGCAGTGGAACATGCTGGTGCGCCGGGGGGCGTCGGGGCTGCTGGCCGGGCTGCCCGACCCCACCTGGGTCTACTTCGTCCACTCGTTCGCGGCCGACCGGGACGAGCACTGCGTGGCCGTGTGCGACTACGGCGGCCCGGTGGTCGCCGCCGTCGAGTACGACGGGCTGTGGGCCACCCAGTTCCACCCCGAGAAGTCGGGGGCCAGCGGGCTGGCGATCCTCGGCAACTTCGTGACCCGGGCCACGGCGGCCGCCGAGGCGGCCTGAGCGGTGGATCTGTACCCCGCCATCGACCTGCGGGGCGGCCGCTGCGTCCGCCTGGCCCAGGGCGACTACGGCCGCGAGACGGTGTACGGCGACGACCCGGTGGCCGTGGCCCGGGGCTTCGCCGCGGCAGGCGCCCCCTGGATCCACGTGGTCGACCTCGACGCCGCCCGCACCGGCGTGCCCGCCAACCGCGCCGTGGTGGCCGCCGTGGCCGCCGCGGTCGACGTCCCGGTGCAGACCGGCGGGGGGGTGCGCGACGACGCGTCCGCCGACGCCCTGCTGGGCGCCGGGGTCCGCCGGGTGGTGGTGGGCACCGCGGCCCTCGACGATCCCGACTGGGTGCGGCGCCTGGCGGCCCGCCACCCGGGCCGGGTGGCCGTCGGCCTCGATGCCCGGGGCCGCGACGTGGCCGTGCGGGGGTGGGTCGACGGCTCGGGCCAGGACCTCGTCGACGTGGCCCGTCGCTTCGCCGACGCGGGGCTGGCGGCGCTGGTCGTCACCGAGATCGGCCGCGACGGCATGCTGGCCGGCCCCGCCCTCGACCAGCTGGGCGAGGTGTTGGCCGCCACCGGGCTCGATGTGGTGGCGTCGGGCGGGGTGGGGTCGCTCGACGACCTGCGGGCCCTGGCCGGGCTCGACGTCGGCGGCCGGCGCCTGGCCGGCGCCATCGTGGGCCGGGCCCTGTACGAGGGCGTGTTCGGGGTGGGCGAGGCGCTGGCCGTGGTCGGGGAGGGGTCGGGGCGTGCGTAGCGTCCGGGTCATCCCCTGCCTCGACGTCGACGCCGGCCGGGTGGTCAAGGGCGTCAACTTCGTGGGCCTGCGCGACGCCGGCGATCCGGTCGAGCTGGCCGCCCGCTACGACGCCGAGGGCGCCGACGAGCTGGTCTTCCTCGACATCACCGCCTCGTCCGACGCCCGCGACACGATGGTCGAGGTGGCCCGGCGCACGGCCGAGGAGGTGTTCATCCCCTTCACCGTGGGCGGCGGGGTGCGCTCGGTCGACGACGCCCGCCGCCTGCTGCGGGCCGGGGCCGAGAAGGTGGGCGTCAACACCGCCGCCGTGGAGCGCCCCGAGCTGATCGCCGAGATGGCCCGCGAGTTCGGCGCCCAGTGCGTGGTGCTGGCCATCGACGCCCGGCGCCGCGAGGGCGGCGGGTTCGAGGTCGTCACCCACGGGGGCCGCACCCCCACCGGCATCGACGCCGTCGAGTGGGCCCGGCGGGCCGAGCAGCTGGGCGCCGGCGAGATCCTGCTCACCTCCATGGACCGCGACGGCACCAGGGAGGGGTTCGACATCGAGCTGACCCGGGCCGTGGCCGACGCCGTCGGGGTGTCGATCGTCGCCAGCGGCGGGGTCGGAACGCTCGACCACCTGGTCGACGGCGTGGTCGAGGGCGGGGCCGACGCCGTGCTGGCGGCCTCGATCTTCCACTTCGGCGAGCACACGGTGGCCGAGGCCAAGAGCGCGCTCGAGCGGGCCGGCATCATGGTCCGCCCGGCCTGATCCGCCGCCCTACGCTCGCATGCGTGTCCGCCGACCCCTCGCCGCCGGCGCCGCCCGTGCCCGATGCCGGGGCCATTGCCGGCTTGCTGGCCGACGAGGACCGGCGCCGGGTGGTGGCGGCGCTGGTGCTGGGGGCGGACACGGTCGACGAGATGCGGGCGGCCACCGGGCTGCCAGGTCGGGCGGTGGCCCGCGCCCTGGCCCGCCTGGTGGCGGGCGAGCTGGTGGTGCGGGGCGAGGGCGGCGCCCACGTGCTGGTGGGCGACGCGTTCCGCCTGGCCGCCATCGCCGCCGCCCCCGACCGCCCGGCGCCCGACCCCACGGGCGATGCCCCCGATGACGAGGCCCGGGTGCTGCACCGCTACCTGCGGGCCGGCCGGCTGACCCAGATCCCCGGCCAGAAGAGCAAGCGCCGGGTGGTACTCGACCGCCTGGCCCAGGAGTTCGACGTGGGCCAACGCTACTCCGAGCGCCAGGTCAACGCGATCCTGCGCCGCTTCCACCCCGACGTGGCCGCCCTGCGCCGCTACCTGGTGGACGAGGGCTTCCTCGACCGGGCCGCCGGCGAGTACTGGCGGGCCGGCGGCACGGTGTCGAGCGCCCACTAGTGTCCGGCGTCGAGCCGGTCCCCCAGCCAGGCCACCGCCAGATCGGCGACCCGGGCGGTGGCGCCGGCCAGGAAGTGGCCGGCCCCGGGGACCTCGACCACGGTGGCGTCGGGCCAGCCGGCGGTGCCGGCCCGGGCCGCGGCGGGGGGCGAGTACTGGTCGTGGGACGGGACCAGCAGCAGCGCCGGCCGGGGGTCGCCGGACCCGGGGGCCGGGGGGCCGCCGAGGGCGAGCGTCGGGGCGACCGCCACCCAGCCCCGGTGGCGGGCGTCGTCGACGGCCAGGGCCACGTCGGCGCCGAACGAGTAGCCGGCCAGCCACAGGGGCAGGTCGCCGCCGGTCTCGGCGGCGAGGCGGTCGAGGGCGGCCACCACGTCGGCCCTGGCCCCGGCCGTCGCCGCGGGGCCGCCGGCACCGGCGGCCTGACGGAAGTCGAACCGGAGCGCGGCCACGCCGGCGGCCGGCAGGGACCGGAACAGGGCGTCGACCACCGGGTTGTGGCGGTCGCCGCCGTAGGCGGGGTGCGGGTGGCACAGCACGGCGCCGGCCCGGGCGCCCGGCGGGACGGCCAGATCGGCGGCCAGGCTCACCCCGCCGCCGGCGTCGACCGCCAACCCCGCCGCCACGCCCACCCCCGAGTCGTCGCTCACCAGGGGTGGACGGTAGCGTCGTGAACGTGCCCGAGCCCGCCCCCGCCGCCCCGGCCACCGATCGCAACGGCCGCTCGGCCGGCGACAAGCTGGCCATCAAGATGCTCAACGACCGGGTGCTGGTGTCCCTGTCCGGATCCGAGGGCGAGCGCACCTCGTCGGGCGGCATCCTCATCCCCGCGACCGCCCAGATGTCCAAGCGGCTGGCGTGGGCCGAGGTGGTGGCCGTCGGCCCCAACGTCCGGGCCATGCAGATCGGGGACCAGGTGCTGTTCAACCCCGAGGACCGCTACGAGGTCGAGGTCCGGGGCGATGACTACATCATCCTGCGCGAGCGCGACGTCCACGCGGTGGCGGCCAGCCGCCTGGGCGAGGCGTCCACCGGCCTCTACCTCTAGCCGTCGGCGTCGTCGGCCACCGGCCGGTCCACACGGGCGGCCAGCTTCTTCGGGGCCACGATGCAGTAGCTCTCGGTGAGCAGCTCGGCCACGTCGTCCCGGTCGGTGGCGTCGTCGAGCACCAGGCCCATCACGTTGGTCCCCCAGCCGGCCCGGAAGAACGGGTGGCCCATGTGGGAGAGGGCCTCCAGCTCGGGCCCGCCCGACCGGAACGTCACGATCGTCGCCGGCCCGCCGGGCCCGTCGACCGAGAGCACGTGGGCGAAGGTCCGCTTGCGGATGCGCCACCGGGTGCCGGCCCAGGCCTGCTCCTCGTAGGCCTCGGGCAGCCCCAGGCACACGGGCCGCAGCGCGTCCACCACCGCCGCCGGGACGTCGCTGTAGTCGGTCATCGGGCCCGCCCGGCGGCCGGAGGCCGGTCCGTGGGCGTGGGCATGGCGGCCAGGTCGATGGCCGCCCGGCCGGCGTCGCCACCCCAGCCGGTGGGGAAGCCGTCGACCAGCCGCCAGCCGGCGGCGCCCAGCGC
This sequence comes from Acidimicrobiales bacterium, assembly GCA_036506715.1. Lineage (GTDB taxonomy): Bacteria > Actinomycetota > Acidimicrobiia > Acidimicrobiales > VFJN01 > ZC4RG19. The sequence goes on along the minus strand of DASXRH010000009.1, from coordinate 1,826 downwards.
CCGGTGCCGGGCCACGTGAGCGGCCGGCCCGTCCGGGTGCACGGTGGTCTCGACGCCGACGGCCCCGTCGCCGTCGCCGGCGCACACGTCGACGGTCCAGTGGCCGACCGGGTAGGCGGTGCGCACGGTCACTCCCAGCGCCCGCAGCTCGCGGGCGACGGCCTCGCACCACGGCGTCGGGCACGGGGCGTCGTCGGCGGGGCGGGGCGGCCGGGCGGCGTGGATCAGGTACTCCTCGACCAGGCCGTTTGGCCGACCGGCGGGCGTGGGCAGCGCCGTCACCACGACCAGCGAGCGCCGGGCCCGGGTCACCATGACGTTGAACAGGTGGGGGTCCTCCACGAACCGGCGCCGCCCGGGCGGGTCGTCGGCCGCCAGCCCGAGGATCAGCACCACGTGGTCGGCCTCGGCGCCCTGGAAGGCGTGGACCGTGCCCACCCGCAGGCCCAGGCGCTCGACGTCGTCGACGTCGTACGCGGCGAGGAGAACGTCCTGGGCCGCGTCGGCCACCTCCCGGAACGGCGTGACCACCGCGATGTCCCGCCGCCCGTCGGCGGCCAGCCGGGCCACCTCGGCCAGGGCGGCGGCGACGTCGCCCTCGGGCCCCGGCCGGGTCACGTCGATGGCGTCGGCCGTCTCGTTGCCCGGGTGGCGGGTGGCGACGACCAGCCGCCCGTCGTAGAAGTGCCGGGCCGAGAAGGCGATGAGGTGCGGCACCGACCGGTGGTGCTCGTCCAGCCAGATGGTGGGGGCGACGCCGGTGGCCAGGTCGAGGGCGCTCGACCGGCGGACGTCGACGCGGGCGCCCCGGTCGCCGAGCCCGTGGGCGGCCAGGGCGCGGGCGACGTCGTCGTCGGACACGAACGACACGTGCCGCAGCTGGCGGGGGTCGCCCACCACGACGGCGCGCCCGGCCCGCAGCAGGGCGCCGGCCGCCGTGGGCTGGTCGATCTGGCTGGCCTCGTCCAGGATCACGAGGTCGAACAGCCCGGCGGTGTCGGGCAACAGGTCCTCGACGTCGCGCAGGGTCCCGACCCACAGGGGCAGCGCGGCGACCAGCCGGTGGCCGTCGATCGTGCGAAGGAGCCGCCGGCGCTGGCGGCGTCCGGCCCGGAGGGCGGCGCCCAGGTCGGCGATGGCGGCGCGGCCCCGGCGCCGGCGGTCTTCGGCCGACGCGGCGGCCTCGGCCCGGCGCCCGGCGGCCAGGCGCACGGCGGTGTCGGCCTCGGCCAGCCGGGCCCACACTGGGGCGAGCACGGTGCCGCCGCCGGCCTCCAATTCGGCCCGGGCCCGGCGGTCGGCGGCGCACTCGATGGCGGTGACGAGATCAGTGCGCGGCGTGCCCGGGTCGGCCCCCAGGGCCCGGGCCAGCCGGCGGCCCGCCCGCCGCCGGCGCCGCCGGGCCCACCACGACGGGGGGCCGCCGCCGTCGCCGGCGGCCCGGGCGGCCAGCGCCGCCAGTTCGGCCAGGTCGCGGTCGCTGTCGAACGCGGCGGGCGCCAGGCTCGCAAGGTGGCTGACCAGCCCGTCCCACCGGCCGGAGGCCTCGGCCCGGCGCTCGCGCTCGAGGGCGGCGGTGACCGCGCCCTCGACCAGCCGCTGGTGCTCGCCGGCCTCGACCACCGCCGCCTCGGCGGCCCGGACCGCCGCCCGGCCGGCGCCGGGGCGGGCGGCCCGCTCGGTGATGTCGTCGGCGTCCGCTCCCGCGAACAGGACCGGATCGGGCCCGGGCTGGCGGTCGAGCAGGTCGGCCACCACCCCGGCGGCGTGAGCCGAGCGGGTGGCGATCAGGACCGAGCGCCCGGCGGACACGGCGTCGGCGGCGA
>DASXRH010000008.1:0-1871 GCA_036506715.1 Acidimicrobiales bacterium | reverse complement strand
CGTACAACCGCTTCTGGAGCGCCTTTCTTCCCCGATGCAGCCGGCTCATGACAGTACCGATCGGTATGTCGAGGATGTCGGCGATCTCTTTGTACGAAAAGCCTTCGACGTCCGCAAGTAGGACGGCCATCCGGAAGTTCTCCGGCAGCTCCTCGACGGCCTCCTTGACCTCCGCCTCGCTGAACCGGTCGAGCAGCTCGTCCTCGGCGCTGCGGCCGGCCATGGCCGCCTCGAGGCCGCCGATGCGGTGGTAGAGGTAGAGGTCCTCGACCTCGTCGAGCTCGGTCTCGTCGGGCCGGCGCTTCTTGGCCCGGTAGCTGTTGATGTAGGTGTTGGTGAGGATGCGGTAGAGCCACGCCTTCAGGTTGGTGCCCTGCTCGAAACCGCCGAACCCGCGGTAGGCGCGCAGGTAGGTCTCCTGCACCAGGTCCTCCGCATCCGACGGGTTGCGCGTCATGCGCAGGGCCGCAGCGTACAGCGAGGGCATGAGCCCCATCGCCTGATCTGCGAAGGTCGCCTGGTCGGCCATCGCGGCGACCCTACCGCTAGCCCGGCCCCCCACCAACCGCTTCAGCCGGTGGGGTCGAGAGCGCTGTCCGTGTACGTGATGGACGGGCTCCAGAGCAGGAACCGGTCGACGCCCAGGCTGCGGGCGGCGTCGATCTGGGCCCGCACCTCGGGCTCCTCGTAGCGCACGCCGTTCACCGTGAAGTCCTGCAGCCACGGCACCAGCACCGCGCCACTGCCGGCCGTCACCTGCTGGTAGCCGGCGAGCACGCCCCGCACCAGGTCGCCGGGCTGGCGGGGCGGATCGGCCACGCCGAAGCGGCCAGGGGTGGTCCAGTAGCCGGGGTAGATCTCGGGGGCCACGTAGTCGGCGTTGCGGGCCACACGGGCCACGTCCTGGCCGTAGGTGTCGCCCTGGGTGGCCGACTCACCGTCGACGATGACGCCCTGGTAGGCGCCCCGGCGCCGCAGCTCGCCGTGCGACTCCGCCAGGAACCCGACCACCGCGTCGCTCGGCGAGCCCGCCAGCCCCGGCACCACCACCTGGTCGAGCCGGCCGGTGGGCAGGCGGGCGTCGTCCCACAGGATGTCGTCGACGCCCCGGCTGACGGCGTCGACGGCGATGTCGAGGTTGTAGCGGCGCACGGCCAGGTTGGCCGGGTTCGTGTAGGGCCCGCTGACCGTGTAGAGGTCGCCGTCGGTGGTCTGGATGACCTGGTCGCCCTGGCCGGCCGCCCACGCCGCCCGGGCCAGGATCGGGTCCCGGAAGGCCGAGATGCGCCCCACCACCCGCACGCCCCGGGCGTGGAGGGTGGTGATGGCGGCGTCGAGGTCGTAGAAGTTGGTCACCGCCCCGATCTCGCGGGCCCGCGGGACCGTGGTGTCGAACCCGACCACGCCGCCCTCGTCCTTGAGGTCGAGCTGCACGGTGTCGATGCGGTGCTGGTCGACGAGGGCCAGCACACCGCCCCGCAGCTGGGCGTTGCTCCACGCCGCCGCCGTCACGTGCACGCCCCGCACCCCCGGGTAGGTCACGGGGATGACGACGGGGGCGGTGGTGGTGTTTCCGGCGGCGTCGGTGGCCACCAGCGTCACGGGGCCGACGGGCGGCCGGTCGAAGTGGAGGTGGAAGGCGCCGTCGTCGCCCACATCCACCGGGTCGCCGCCCGCGGTGAGCGTCGCGCCCCGCTCGACCGTGCCCCGCACGTCGGCCTCGGCGTCGATGGCCACGGGGTCGATGGCCGGGGGGACCTCGAGGGTGGGCGGGGTGCCGTCGACGGTGAAGTCCCACCGGAAGTGGGCGTCGTCGAGGACGGGCCGGGGCACGCCGAGGACGAGGCGGTGGTCGCCCTCGGGCAGCAGGG
>DASXRH010000007.1:0-7010 GCA_036506715.1 Acidimicrobiales bacterium | reverse complement strand
CGCGGCAGCCCGACACGAGGGCGTCGGCAAGGTCGGGGGAGGAGACTCGCTACCGTCACCCCATGGCTGCTCCTGGAGGTACCGGGCCGATCGGGCCGTTTCCCCTCGGCGTCGAGGGCGATGAGGCGGAGGAGGCGTACGACAAACTCCGTCGCCGGGTGCTCTGGTCGCTGCCCTACGGGCTCTACGTCGTGGGCAGCCGCGCGGGGGAGCGGCGCAACCTCATGACCCTGAACTGGGCCAGCCAGGTGAGCTTCGAGCCCAAGCTGGTGGGCATCGGGGTCGAGAAGACCGCGCTGACGCACGAGCTGGTGGCCGAGGGGGGCAGCTTCACCCTCCACACCGTCGCCCGCGACGACCGGGCCATCGTGCGCAAGTTCACCAAGCCGGTCGAGCATGACCCGGGGGCGGGGACGCTGGCGGGGTTCGCGTTCCGTGACGGGCCGACCGGGGCGCCGGTCCTCGAGCAGGCCGCCGCCTGGATCGCCTGCACCCTGCGGCAGACCGTCGACTGCGGAGGCCACAGCTTCTTCATCGGCGAGGTCGTCGACTGCGCCTTCGCGGCACCCGAGGACACCGATGTGCTCCGGATGGAGGACACCCGCATGAGCTACGGAGGCTGACCGATGGGCGACAGCGAGCACCCCGGGTTCCCGGCCCGGGGCCGCGCGACCGACGACCTGCTCGCCGCGCTGCGGGGCGGGCGGGGCGGCGACGCCGACTGGCGGGGCGGGCGGACGTTCAGCCTCGTCTACAACCCGGCCGACCCCGAGCTCGAGCGCCTCCAGGAGGCGGTGGCCCGCGAGTACCTGCACGAGAACTACCTCAACCCGTTCGCGTTCCCGAGCCTGCTGCGCATGGAGCGGGAGGTGGTGAGCATGGCCGCCGACCTGGTCCACGCCGACCCCCGGGCCGGCAAGCTGACCAGCGGCGGCACCGAGAGCCTGTTCCTGGCCGTGCAGGTCGCCCGTGACCACGCCCGCGGCGAGCGGGGAATCGCCGAGCCCACCGTCGTGCTGCCGGCCACCGCCCACCCGGCCTTCGCCAAGGCCTGCCACTACCTCGACGTGACCGAGGTGCGGGTGCCGGTGGGCGCCGACGGCCGGGCCGACGTGGCCGCCACCGCCGCCGCCGTCGACGACCGCACCGCCCTGGTCGTGGGGTCCGCGCCCTGCTACCCCTACGGCGTCGTCGACCCCATCGCCGACCTGGCCGCCCTGGCCGCCGGCGCCGGGTCGCTCTGCCACGTCGACGCCTGCCTCGGCGGCTGGCTGCTGCCCTTCCTCGAGCGGCTGGGCGAGCCGCTGCCGCCGTGGGACTTCCGGGTCGAGGGCGTGACCTCGCTGTCGGCCGACATCCACAAGTACGGCTGGTGCTTCAAGGGGGCCTCGCTGCTGCTCCACCGGGACGAGGACCTGCTGCGGCTCCAGTACTTCCTGTTCGACGGCTGGCCCGGCGGCCTCTACGGCTCGGCCACCACGGCGGGCACCCGGCCGGCCGCCCCCATCGCCGCCGCCTGGGCCACGATCAACCACCTGGGCCTCGACGGCTACCTGCGCCTGGCCGGCCAGGTGCGCGACGCCTCCCTGCGGATCCGGGCGGGCGTGGCCGCCATCGACGGCCTGCGCGTCACCGGCGACCCCGTGCCCGGCGTGCTCGAGATCGCGGCCGACCGCGCCGGCGTCGACATCGGCGCGGTGGGCGACGTCATGGACGACCGCGGCTGGCACCTCGACCGCCAGCAGGGCGGCCTCCACGCCATCATCTCGCCCTCCCATGGACCGGTGGCCGACGCCTTCCTGGCCGACCTGGCCGCGGCCGTCGCCGGCCACGGCGCCAGCCGGGGCGTGGCCGCCCGCTACGGCGGCGTCGCCTAGTGGGCCCGCCCGGGTTCGCCGGCGCCGTGTTGTGCGGCGGGGCCAGCCGGCGCATGGGCCGGGACAAGGCGCTGCTGCCGGTGGACGGCCGGCCGCTGGCGGTCCGGGTGGCCGACGCCCTCGTCGCGGCCGGGGCCAGCGGCGTGGTCGCCGTGGGCGGGGATCGGGAGGCGCTGGCCGAGCTCGGCCTGAGGGCGGTGCCCGACGCCGACCCCGGCGCCGGGCCGCTGGGCGGGATCGTCACCGCCCTCGCCGTCGCCGACGAGGCCGGGGACTCGACCCCCGAGGTGTTCGTGGCCGCGTGCGACCTCGTGGACCCGGCGCCCGCCGCCGTGCGGGCCACGGTGGCGGCGCTCGCCGCCGATCCGACCGGCGACGTCGCGGTGCCCGTGGCCGGCGGGCGTCGCCAGTGGATGCACGCCGCCTGGCGCGGGCGCGCCCGGGCCCCGCTGGCCGCGGCCTTCTCCGCCGGCGAGCGGGCGGTCCACGCCGCGGTGGCCGCCGCCGGTCTGCGGGTGGTCGAGCTGGCCGTCGACCCGGCGGCGCTCGCCGACGCCGACACCCCGGACGACCTCGACCGCCACCCCGCCGGCCCGGCTGCGGGCGGCATGGCGCGGGGCCGCTAGCCTGCGACGCGATGGACGTGCCCGAGATCGACATCGCCGAGCTGGCCCGCCTCCGGGCCGGCGCCGACGTGCCCCTGATCGACGTCCGCGAGCCCGACGAGTACACCGAGGCCCACGTGCCCGGGGCGCAGCTGGTGCCTCTCGCCACCGTTCCCGAGCAGCTCGACGCCGTGCCCGCCGAGGGCACCGTCTACGTCATCTGCGCGCGGGGCAGCCGCAGCCAGAGGGCCGCCGAGTTCTACCGCCAGCAGGGCATCGACGCCGTCAACGTCGCGGGAGGCACGCTGGCCTGGGTCGATGCCGGCCAGCCGGTGTCCACGGGCATGGAGCCCTAGACGGCCCCCGGCGCCCTGCCCCACCGCTGGATCGACGACCAGCGCGACTTCGACGCCTTCGTCGCGGGCGGGGCCGGGGCCGCGACGTTCACGCTCGACACCGAGTTCCACCGCGAGCGCACCTACTTCGCCCGGCTGGCGCTGCTGCAGGTGGCGGTGGGCGACGACATCGTCCTGGTCGACCCCCTGTTGGTGGACGTGGGCCCCCTGCGGGCGCTGCTGGACAGCGAGGCGCGCTGCATCATGCACGCCGCCAGCCAGGACCTCGAGATCCTCGAACGGGCCTGCGGCACCGGGCCCCGCCACCTGGTCGACACGCAGGTGGCGGCCGGATTCGTCGGCCTCGGTTCGCCGGGGCTCGGGGTGCTGCTCCAGCGGCGCCTCGGCATCAACCTGCCCAAGGCCGACCGGTTGACCGACTGGCTGCACCGGCCGCTGGCGGGCGACGCCCTCAGCTACGCCGCCGCCGACGTGGCCCACCTCGACGCCCTGTGGGTGTCGCTGCGCGACGAGCTGGCGGCCCGGGGCCGGCTCGACTGGGCTCTCGCCGAGTGCGACGAGCTGCGCCGCCGCCACACCGAGCCCTTCGACGCCGACCTGGCCTGGTGGCGCATCAAGGAGGCCCGGCGGCTCAGGGGTCGGGCGCGGGGCGTGGCCCAGAGCGTGGCGGCGTGGCGCGAGCGCCGGGCCCGCCAGCTCGACCGGCCCGTGCGTCACATGCTGCCCGACCTGGCGGTCATGGCCATCGCCGAGCGCCCGCCCCACACCCGGGCCGACCTCAACCGGGTCCGGGGGCTCGACGGCCGCCACCTGAAGGGCGGGGCGGGCGACGAGCTGATGGTGGCGGTCAAGGCGGGCATCGACATGCCCGACGACGAGCTGCGGCAGCCGCCCCGCGATGGCGTCGACGCCACCTACCGCCCGGCGGTCACGCTGGCGTCCGCCTGGGTCAGCCAGCTGGCGCGCGACGCCGACCTCGACGCCTCCCTGGTCGCCACCCGGGCCGACATCGAGTCGCTGGTGCGCGAGGACGGCACCTCCCGGCTGCTCGACGGGTGGCGGGCCGAGGTGGCCGGCACCCCGGTGCGCCGGCTGCTGGAGGGCAATGCCGCCCTCGCCTTCGACGGCGAGGGGGCCCTGGTGCTGGAGGCCCGCTCCCACCGGCCGGCGCCCACGTCGGACGGCGCCTGAGGTTCAGACCGCGGCGGGGTCGACGAGCACCGCCCGGTCGGGGCCGAGCATGCCGGTGAACGCCTCGCCCTCGCCCCGGCCGTCGCTGGCCACCACCACCCGGCCGGTCACCGCCAGCCGGGCGGGCTCGGCGCCCATGTTGACAGCCACGAGCGCCCCTTCGCCGCCGGCGCCGGGCAGCCATCGCCGCCAGGCGATGACGCCCTCGGGTGCGGCCACGTCGGCGTGGTCGCCCAGCTGGAGCGCCGGCGTCGCCCGGCGGGCGGCCAGCAGCCGCCGGTAGAGATGGGCGATCGACCCCTCGTCGGCCACCAGGGTGGCCACGTTGCGCCGGTCGGGTTCGGGGGGCCACGGCAGCCACGGGTCGGTGACGCCCCAGCCGTGGTCGGGGTCGGCCGTCCACGGCAGCGGAGCCCGGGCGCCGTCGCGGCCGCCGGGGTCGACGACCCGGTCGGGCGGGACGACGACGTCCTCGAGGCCCAGCTCCTCGCCGGCGAACAGCACCGGCGACCCCCGCAGGCCGAGCAGCAGGAACACCGCGGCCCTGGCCCGGTCCTCGCTGCCGCCGTAGCGGGTGCGATGGCGCTTGTTGTCGTGGTTGGACAGCACCCAGGTGGGCCAGGCGCCCCGCTCGTCGATCTGGTGGCGGGTCTCGGCGATCTGGCGCCGCCACCGGCGCGGGTCCCACGGGGTGAACAGGGGCGGGAAGTTGAACGCCAGGTGCAGCTCGTCGCCCTCGCCGTAGTAGCGGGCCACCTGCTCGGTGGTGAGCAGGAAGACCTCGCCGAGGATGAGCCGGTCGCCCGGGTAGCCGTCGACCAGGCGGCGCAGACCCCGGATCAGCTCGTGCGTCTGCGGCGTGTCGTTGAGCGTGGCGTGGGGGAGGCCCCCGGCCTCGGGCGGGTCGTCGGGCAGCGCCGGGTCCTTGCCGATGCCGTGGACGACGTCGATGCGGAAGCCGTCGACGCCCCGGTCGAGCCAGAAGCGCATGACCCCGTGCATGGCGTCGACGACCTCGGGGTTGGCCCAGTTGAGGTCGGGCTGGGCGGGCAGGAACTGGTGGAGGTACCACTGGTCGGTGGCGTCGTCCCAGGTCCAGGCGGACTCGCCGGTGAAGGCGGCGGTCCAGTTGTTGGGCGGGGTGGCGGGGTCGCCGTCGCGCCAGATGTACCAGTCGCGCCGAGGGTCGTCGCGGCTCGACCGGGCGGCGAGGAACCACGGGTGCTGGTCGGACGTGTGGTTGGGGACGAGGTCGACCAGGAGGCGCAGGCCGCGGTCGTGGCAGCCGGCCAGTAGCCGGTCGAAGGCGGCCATGTCACCGAAGGTGGGGTCGACGTCGCAGAAGTCGGAAACGTCGTAGCCGAAGTCGGCCTGGGGTGACGGGTAGAACGGCGACACCCAGATGGCGTCGACGCCCAGCCACGAGAGGTGGTCGAGGTGGGCGGTGATCCCGTCGAGGTCGCCGGTCGGCGACGGCCCGCTGGGGGAGAAGGACCGGGGGTAGACCTGGTAGAAGACGGCCGAGCGCCACCACGGAGCACGCACGGCAGCGACACTAGGGGAGCCGCGTCGGCTGGCCCCAGCGACGCGCGGCAACCCGGACAGCAACTCTCGGTCGCCGACGTTCGTTTTCAGCCGCGGGCGTGGTAGGAAATGGGTCGGGACGCCCCGAGTGGCAACCCGTGGGGGACCTCAGCCGGCCCGCCCGGCGATACACTTTCCCGCCGAACGCAACCTACGTGGGAGCTGGCCCGTGAAGAAGGGTCGACATCGACGATTCGAGGAGGCGCGCGCGCTGAAGCGCAGCAACGACCTCGATCTCACCGCAATCTTCGATCCGGCGGATACCGAGCCCTGCCCCGAGTGCGGGGCCGAGCCCGGGGCCGACCATGCCGCGTGGTGCATGGCCGATTCCGAGGACGACGACTAGAAGCTCCCGGCGGTTCCCGACAGGCGTAGCTGGGGCTGCGGGCCCGAGTCAGCGACGTCGCAACGCTGGGTGAGGCAGGAAGGTCTGGCTGTTGCGCGCCCGGGTGACGCCCGTCACGTGGTCGACGAAGCGTTGGTAGGCCCACTCGCCGACCATCTCGACGATCTCGTCTCGCAGCTCGACGTACACCGGGCGGTCCCCGTCGAAGGCGTCGGGGGCATCGGTGCACCACCAGTGGAACTCGAGGCCGCCGGCGCCCCAGTCCCGCCGCTTCCACTCCCGCAGGGTCGACACCACCTGGCCCGACTCGTCGGCCGTCTCCACCAGCCGCAGCGGCAGCTGCCAGCACACGTCGGGCTTCCAGTCGAGCGGGCGCTCGCCGGCCTCCAGCGCCGCCCGGTGCAGCGCGCAGCCGGCGCCGCCAGAGAAGCCGGGCCGGTTGAGGAAGATGCAGGCCTCGCCGACCAGCCGGGTGAGCAGGGTGCCCTTGGCGTCGCGGCGGATGGGGCCGCCCCGGCGCACCGCCACCCGCCGATGCTGCCACTGCTCGTCGGTCAGGCGGTCCGCGGCCGAGAGCACGGCGTTGGCGTCGTCCTCGTCGACGAGGTGGGCGCCGTAGCTGCAACAGCCCTGCGCCATCTCGGGCGCCGGGGCGGTGAGCACGCCCTTGCAGCCGTGGCCGTAGATGCAGTGCCACGGGCTGGTCAGGAAGGTGACGTCGAACACCCAGGTGCGGTGCTCGTCGACCGCGTCGAAGCTGACGTACTCGTGGAGGTCGGGCGGTGCGGCAGGCGGGGAGGCCACGGGGCCACGTTGGCACACCGGCGTCCGGTCCCGCATTCCGGGCCGGGGGTGCCATGCTGGGCGGCCGCAGCACCGGGACCGGAGGAGGAGGGGCCGTGGCCGGCGAGTTCGACGACATCCGTCACCGCCTGGAGGCGATCAGTGAGGAGCTGGCCGACCTGGCCATCGAGCGGCTGCGCGAGTCGATCGACGCCGGCGGCCACGAGCTGCCGGTCGACGAGCGCCGGCTGACCCGGGCCCGGCGGGC
>DASXRH010000006.1:0-2756 GCA_036506715.1 Acidimicrobiales bacterium | reverse complement strand
GGCAGCGGCGCGCGGGCGGGGCGCAGGGCGCCCTGGTGCACCCGGCCAGGCTCGCCGCGGGGGTCCCGAGCGGCGGGAGGGCGACCGACCCTCCAGCGGGGGACAGACCCAGGGCCGGAGTCGCATCCAGGGCCTGGGCCGCAGTCAGGGCCAGGGCCGCAGTCAGGGCCGCCCGCCGGGCCAGGGCCGCACCGAGGGCGAGGGCCGGAGTCAGGGCCGCCCGCCGCGCCAGGGCAGCACCGAGGGCGAGGGCCGGGGCCGGGGTCTCGGCCGCGGACAGGGCCCAGGCCAGGGTCGGGGGCAGGCGCCGGTTCGGGGGCGTGGTGGCCAGTCCGGTCGCCGGCCGGCCGGTCCGCCGGGGCGGGATCGGGACCGGGAGCGGGGGTCCGGCGCGCCTGGGCGCTTCACCTACGGGGCCGGCCGACCCGACCGGTCCGGCCGGCCCGACCGGTCCGAGCGACCCGACCGGTCCGACCCGGCACGGCGGGAGCGGGACGTGCCGCTCGGTCCCCGGGCCTGGGGCGGGCTGGCCCGCCGGGGTGCCGGCCGGGCGGCGGCGGGGGACTACACACCCCACCCCACCACGGCCAAGGACGCCACCGAGTCCGCCGGCGACGCCTGGGTCCCCGACGAGTGGATCGACGAGGGCGAGCTGCGGGACGAGGCCACCGGGGCCGTCGACCGCAGCCGGTCGGCGGCCGGCCGCCGCCAGGGCACCAGCCCCCGCCGGGACGACACCGGCGAGACCCCGCCGGTGCGGGACGACGCCGGCGGTGGCGACGACGTGCGCCGGGCGGTGCCGCCCAACCGGCTGGCCCGGTTCGAGGCCCGGCTCGACGACGCCAGCGACGCCTTCCGCCGGGAGCGCTACGAGGACGCCCGCCGCACCCTCAAGCCCCTGGCCGAGCAGGCCGCCGGGGCCGCCTCGGTGCGCGAGCTCTACGGCCTCACCCTCTACCGCCTCGGGCGCTGGGCCCAGGCCCAGCGCGAGCTCGAGGCCTTCCGCACCCTGACCGGCAGCACCGAGCAGCACCCGGTGCTGGCCGACACCTATCGGGCCCTCGGGCGCTACGACGAGGTCGAGGAGCTGTGGGACGAGCTGCGCGAGGCCAGCCCCAGCGCCGAGCTGGTGGCCGAGGGCCGCATCGTGACCGCCGGCGCCCTCGCCGACCAGGGCCGGCTCGACGACGCGATCCGCCTGCTCGAGTCGGCGAGCAGGCCGACCCGGCGCCCCAAGCTCCACCACCTGCGGGTCGCCTACGCCCTGGCAGACCTGTACGAGCGGGCCGGCGACCTGCCCCGGGCCCGCGAGCTGTTCCGGCTGGTGGCCGACAACGACCCCGACTTCGTGGACATCCAGGCCCGGCTGCGGGCCCTGCGCTAGACCCGGCGTGCGCCGACCGGCAGGCACGGCCGGACACCCCCCTCAGAATGTCCGGCCGTGCGCCCCCCGGCGATCCGGCGATCTCGTCGCGCCAGGGTCCGGACGGAACCTGACGTCGCATTCATGTTCCCGATCCGGCCGGGCCCCAAACCTGACCCGTCCACTACCCTGAGGCGATCCGATCCGCCCGCCCGCCGGGCGCCGACACCGACGAGGAGCTGTGCCCGTGGTGGACATCCAGAGCCTGCTGGGCGACGAGGCCGAGAGCCTGCTCACCCACGAGTCGAAGGGCATCCCCCGCGACGACCTGGTCCTGCCCGGGCCCGACTACATCGACCGGGTGTTCTCGCAGACCGACCGCTCTCCGCAGGTCATGCGCAGCCTGCAGTCGATCTACGACCACGGACGCCTGGGCGGCACCGGCTACGTGTCGATCCTGCCCGTCGACCAGGGCATCGAGCACTCGGCGGCCGCCAGCTTCGCCCCCAACCCCAAGTACCTCGACCCCGCCAACATCATCGAGCTGGCCATCCAGGGCGGCTGCAACGCCGTCGCCTCCACCTTCGGCGTGCTGGGGGCCACGGCCCGGCGCTACGCCCACCGCATCCCCTACATCGTCAAGATCAACCACAACGAGCTGCTGACCTACCCCAACAAGTTCGACCAGATCATGTTCGGCTCGGTCGACGAGGCCTTCGACCTGGGGGCGGCCGGCGTCGGGGCCACGATCTACTTCGGCTCCGACGAGTCCACCCGCCAGATCCAGGAGGTCAGCTCGGCCTTCTACCGGGCCCACGAGCTCGGCATGTTCACCGTGCTGTGGTGCTACCTGCGCAACCCGGCCTTCAAGAAGGACGGGGCCGACTACCACACCGCCGCCGACCTCACCGCCCAGGCAAACCACCTCGGCGTGACCATCGAGGCCGACATCATCAAGCAGAAGCTGCCGACCGTGAACGGCGGTTTCAACGCGTTCGAGGGCTACGGCAAGACCAACAAGGCCGTCTACGAGACCCTGACCAGCGACCACCCGATCGACCTGTGCCGCTGGCAGGTGGCCAACTGCTACATGGGCCGCATCGGCCTCATCAACAGCGGTGGCGAGTCCAAGGGTTCCTCCGACCTGGCCGAGGCCGTACGCACCGCGGCCATCAACAAGCGCGCCGGCGGCATCGGCCTCATCTCGGGCCGCAAGGCCTTCCAGCGGCCCATGTCCGAGGGCATCGAGCTGCTGAACGCCATCCAGGACGTCTACCTGAACGACGAGATCACGATCGCCTAGCGCTCAGCTGGGCCAGTTGGGCGACTCGGGGTGCAGGTCGAGCGCACCCCCGTCGTGGCACTCGGGCGAGTAGTACGTCGGCTTGGCCTG
>DASXRH010000005.1:0-1556 GCA_036506715.1 Acidimicrobiales bacterium | reverse complement strand
CGGCGATCCCCGGCGCATGCTCACGTTCCTCCGCCCCGACGGGCCCTTCGCCGGCTACCGGCCGGCGGCGTGGGAGGTCCCGGCGGGCGATGTGACCGCGGCGCTCGGGGCGCTCGCCGCCGCCGCCCCCGTCGCGGGCGGCGACATCGCCGCGGCCGGCCCGGCGACGTTGGTGGCCGCGGGCGCCGACGTCGGGCGCCACGTGCTGGTGTGCACCCACGGCCGGCGCGACGCGTGCTGCGGCACGCTCGGCACCCGCCTGGCGCTGGCACTGCCGGGCCTGGGCGCCGGGGTCCGCACCTGGCGCACCAGCCACACGGGCGGCCACCGCTTCGCCCCCACCGCCGTGCTCCTGCCCGAGGGCACGGCCTGGGCCTACCTCGACCCCGACTCGCTGGTGGGCATCGTCGACCGCACCCTCGACCTCGACGAGGCGGCCCGCCGCTACCGGGGCTGTTCGGGCCTCGACGGGCCCGAGGTCCAGGCGGCCGAGCGGGAGGCCCTTCGGGCCGTGGGCTGGGGCTGGCTCGACCGGGCCCGCACCGGAACGGTCGTCGCGCGGGAGGGCGGCCGCACCCTGGTTCGCCTGGAGGCGACCGGGGCCGGCGCCGCCGCCACCGCGTTCGAGGCCGTGGTCGAGGTGGCCCGGCTGGTGCCGGTGCCCGAGTGCGGCAAGCCGCCCGAGGAGGCGCCCAAGTCGGCGCCCGAGTTGCGGGTCGCCAGCTTCGCCGCCGCCTGAGCGCGCGTTTGCCCCCGCTCCGTGCGGGTACCCCTGGAGCAGGTCAGACGAGGAGGAATCCCCATGCGCCTGCTCCACCGTGAGCCCGATGCCGACCGCCCGGACGAGCAAGACGTGGCGGTCGAGAAGCGGACCGACGCCGACGCCGGCGAGCGGACCAGCGTCTTCCACCGCTGGACGCACCGCGACGACACGCCCGCCGCCACGACGACCGAGGAGCGCGCCCGCACCGTCGAGCGCGAGCCCGACGCGCCGCCCGCGGTCGTCACCCGCCGCCGGGTGCGCCGCGAGTACGCCCACCGCCCGTTCCACTTCGGCAACGCGCTGGCCATCGCCGGCGGCGCCGTGCTGGCCGTGATCGGCATCGTGGCGCTGGCCCGCGGCGACCTCGACCAGTCGTGGGACCGCCCGGTGACCACCGTGCTCGACATCGACCACACCCCGCTGATCGCCGCCCTCGAGGTCGGCGCCGGTGCGCTGGTCGTGCTGCTGGCCCTGTCCGGCCGCCGGTTCCTGGCGCTGATCGGCACCGTGGCCGTCACCGTGGCCGCCGCCGCGGTCGCCGTCGAGCCGGGCCGCCTCGCCACCCAGTACGCGCTCGAGCAGTGGTGGGCGTGGGCCGTGGCCGGCGGCGCCGCCTTCTGCACGCTCGTCCTGCTGCTCCCGTCGGGCCGCAGGAAGGTGCGGGTCGAGGAACCGGCGACCACCACCGCCGCCGCCTGACCGACCGACCGCCTACCGGCGCACGTCCCCGCGTCCTGTGCGGGAACGTGCGCCGGTGACGCGTCTGCGTGACGATTTGTTGACAATCACCACT
>DASXRH010000004.1:0-2158 GCA_036506715.1 Acidimicrobiales bacterium | reverse complement strand
CGGGGGCGACATGCCGAAGCCCTCGTCGGCGATCAGCAGCAGGTACGCGCCCGACCGGGACCGGCCGCTGATCTCGACCTCGCGGTCGGGGGGCGAGAACCGCAGGGCGTTCTCGACCAGCTCGGCCAGAAGGTGGGCCAGGTCGGAGGCGACCGACCCGAGCACCGTCCAGGCTTCCAGGTTGCGGATGACGACCCGCTGGTAGTCCTCGACTTCGCCCAGCGCCGCCCGCACCACGTCGTGCAGCTGCACCGGCCCGCTCCATTGACGGGCCGCCTCGGCGCCGGCCAGCACCAGCAGCGACTCGGCGTTGCGGCGCATGCGGGTAGCCAGGTGGTCGAGGCGGAACAGGTTCTCGAGGGCGGCCGTGTGGGTCTCGTCGCGCTCGAGCTCGGTGATGAAGTCGAGCTGCCGGCTGAGCAGGTTCTGGTTGCGGCGGGCCAGGTTGATGAAGGCGTCGGCCACGTTGCGGCGCAGCATGGCCTGGTCGACGGCCAGGCTCACCGCCGCCGACTGCACGGTGTTGAGCGTGTCGGCCACGTCGGCCACCTCGTCGCGCGAGTCGACCGTGACCGGCGACATGCGCGGCACCACCACGTCCTCGCCCACGGGCGTCTCCAGCACCTCGCGCACCGCGGCCGGCAGGTGGCGCTCGGCCATGGCGATCGACTGGCGGGTCAGCTGGCGCAGCGGCCGCACGATCGACCGGGACACCGCGAGCGTGGCCGCCACCGCCGCTGCGATGACCAGGCCGGCGGCCGCGACGTACCAGCGGCTGCGGCGCTGGGCGGCGGCGTTGAGGTCGTCGGCCCGCTGCTGGAGGACGGCCGACACGTCCCGCACATAGCCGTAGTAGCTCTGGTCGTTGCCGATGGAGATGCCGCGGAGCATCGCCGGGATGTCGACCTGGCCGGTCAGGACCATCTTCGGCCCCAGATCCAGCAGGCCGGTCGCCTGGCTCTCGACCTTCAGGTCGTGCCCGGCGGCGGCGTAGTGGCCGGTCGAGAGGTCGAGGATGTGCTGGTGGCCACTGAGCGCTCCCGAGATGAGGGCGCCGGCCTCGGCGATCTCGCCGCTGTCGGCCAGGCGGCGATCGCCGGTGACCCCGGCCAGCAGGCTCACCCGCACGAACTGGGCGATGGTGTCGATCTCCCGCGACGACAGGTCGACGAGCTGGACACCCCGGCGCAGCTGGTCGTCCTCGATGGTGGCCGACAGGATGCTGTTCTGGTTGGCCAGCGCCTTCACCAGGGCCGTGTAGCCGAGGAAGCTCTCGTTGGCGGTCTGGTTGAACTCGGTGACGATCCGGGCGCCCTGGTAGGCGTCGACGTTGGCGCGCAGCCCGTCGAGGACGTCGAGGGCGTCGAGGGCCGGTCCGTAGATGCGGGCCACCTCGCCGCCCTTGCGCTCGACCTCGGCGGCGAAGGCGGCGCGGGCCTCGTCGGTGGCGGCGCGGGCCGATGCCAGCGAGTCGACCGGCAACCGGACCAGGGTGTCGGCCCCCAGCAGCCACAGGCCGCTGAAGTTGCGCTCGTTCTGCAAGGCGCTGAGCAGGCCGGTCGGACCGATCGACGCGGTGGCCAGCTCGGTCTGGTGTCGCACCTGGTTGGCGTCGCGCACGCTGTCGGCGACCTCGAGGCCGGCCACCAGGGACAGTGCGGCCAGCGGGACGGCCAGAGCGGCCGCCAGCTTCGCCGTGATCGATACCCGTCGCCGCGCCATGACAGCTCGTCCTCCCGTTCCCCCGACCCCGGGGCTCGAGCACCGTGCTGCCGCTCGATCCCGCCGGGATGGGATCGGCACGGTGACCGGGATGCGGCCCCCGCCGCGTCGGCCGCTCCCTTCCCCAGCGGCCCCGGTAGTCCCGGGTCAGCGGGGCGCCGCCGTTGGTCACCCCGTTGTTACCGGCCAGTCTCCGACGCGTCCGGGGTGGTCGTCAAGCAGCTTGACGCGCGCGGTGGTGGCAGGCCCACCGATCGTCGGGAGGATGCGGTCAGGCGACCGCGGCCTCGCCCTCGCCGTCGCCCTCGTCGGCCCGGCCGGCGGCGAACTGGGTGCGGTAGAGCTCGGCGTAGCGGCCCCCGGCCGCCAGCAGGGCCCGGTGGGTGCCCCGCTCGACGATGCAGCCGCCCTCGACGACGAGGATGGCGTCCGCCTC
>DASXRH010000003.1:0-3405 GCA_036506715.1 Acidimicrobiales bacterium | reverse complement strand
GTGCGGGCGGCGTCGTAGCGGCACCGGGTGAAGCGTCGATCGACGGCGGCTTGGACGGGGCGGCGGGCCGGCATGGGCCCCGGCGGGGGCGCCGGTTTGGTCCCGAGAAGGTGGCCGACCACCCCCAGCGCGGCAGTACGCTTGGTATGACGGGCGCTGGCCGCGAAGGGAGCAGGCGATGCTGCGCGAGACCGACGTCGTGGTGATCGGCGGGGGCGCCACCGGGACGGCCGTGTTGTGGGACCTGGCCCTGCGCGGTATCGAGGCGGTCCTGGTGGACCGCTCCGACCTGGGGACGGGCACATCGGGGCGTTGGCACGGCGAGCTGCATTCGGGCGCCCGGTACGCGGTCAACGACCTGCCGTCGGCCCGCGAGTGCGTCGAGGAGAACGCCGTCCTGCGCCGGATCGCGCCGCATACCATCGAGGACACAGGCGGCTTCTTCATCCTGTTGCCAGAGCATGATCTGGGCTACGTCGACCGTTTCGTCACCGGCTGTGCCGAGACCGGCGTGCCGTGCGAGGAGGTCGACCCGGCCGCGGCCCGTCGCGAGGAGCCGGCCCTTACCGACCGGATCGAGCGGGCCTTCTGGGTGCCGACCGATGGCAGCATGGACGCCTGGAGGCTGCTGTGGTCAATGGCCTACGGCGCCGAGGCCAGAGGCGGCCGGGTCCTGGTGCACCACCCGGTCGTCGGCTTCGAGCGCGACGGCGACGGTCGGGTCAGCGCGGTCCGCGTCCATGACCTGGTCGGCGGCAGGGGCCGGACCATCGGCTGCCGCTGGGTGATCAACGCGGCCGGGGCCTGGGCCGGGCGGATTGGTGCCATGGCCGGGGCCCCGTTCCGGATGGTCCCGGACAAGGGTGCCATGGTCGTGATGGCCGGCCGCTACGTGCGCTCGCTGGTCACCCACTGCCGCATGCCGACCGACGGCGACATCATCGTGCCGGCCTACGACGCGGCGATCCTCGGGACCACATCGACCGAGGCCGACGACGCCGACGATCCCGGCGTCGCCCCGCTGGAGATCGACCTGATCATCGACCAGACAGCCAAGCTGGTACCCGCCATCGCCCACGGCCGCGCCCTGCGCGCCTACAGCGGCCACCGGCCCCTGTACGACCCGGTCCAGGGCGAAGCGGGCGGGCACGGCCGCAGCGTCAGCCGCACCTTCACCGTCCTGGACCACGAGCCCGGGGATGGAGTGCCCAACCTGCTGTCGATCGTGGGTGGCAAGCTCACCACCTCCAGGCAGATGGCCCAGAAGGTCGTGGACGTCATGGTCGCCAAGCGTGGCGAGGAGCGTCCCTGCACGACCGCGATCACGCCCCTGCCCGGCGCCGAGCAGGGCATCCGTCAGCCGACCCGCCCGCTGGCCCGCCCGTCGGCCGGTGCCGGGCAGGCCGACGGCCCGCTGGTCTGCGAGTGCGAGCAGATCACCCGCCGCACCATCGAGGAGGCCGTCGGGGCCGGCGTGACCCAGCTTGACGACCTGCGCCGCCAGTACCGGCTCGGCTTCGGCCCTACCCAGGGCGGCGGGTGCGGTTGGCGTGCCGCCGCCGTCGTCGCGGCCAGGCGGCCGGACGTCGGTGACCCGCTGGCCAACCTGCGCTTGTTCATGCAGGAGCGCTGGCGCGGGCTGCGAGCAGTGGCCTGGGGCCAGGCGGCGGTCCAGGCGCTGCGCAACGACGCGATCTACCGCGGCATCCTCGCCCTGGACACGGTGGAGCGGGAGCCGGGCGAGGACGAGCAGATCCAGGCGGCCGCCACGGGCGACGACTGGTCTGGGCCGCGCCAGGCCGGCCCGGGGCGTGGGGTCGGCGGGGAGGGCCTGACCGGCGACACCGAGGGGCGCCGGGCCACCGACGCCGGGCCGCCCGGCGGCCCCCGCGGGCCGCTCCCGGAGCCGACCGAAGGGGGCCGGTGATGGGCGCCGACGTCGTGGTCATCGGGGCCGGCCCGTCCGGGCTGGCGGCGGCGGCCATGCTGGCCGAGGCAGGCCGGCAGGTCCAGGTGATCGCGCGCGGTCACGGCTTCACGCACTGGGCCGCCGGCGGGATCGACGTGCTGGGGCGCCTGCCGGCCGGGGACGAGGCGGGGGCCGGGGAACCCGTGGAACGTCCGTTGGAAGCACTCGGCCGGCTACCCGACGGGCACCCGTACTCGCTGGTCGGCGAGGGCGCGCTGCTGGCCGGGATCGGGCACGTGCGGGCGCTGACCGACCGGGCCGGCATCGAGCTGGTCGGCGACCCGGCCGTCAACCGCAGCCAGATCACGGGCATCGGGACCCTGCGGACCACCGCGCTGCTCCAGGCCCAGGGCGCCGGCGCCCTCGCCGGGCGGGTCGCCGCCATCGGCTTTGCCGGCTTCGAGGACTTCTCGTCCCACCTGTGCGCCGACCGGCTGCACCGGATCGGCCTGGACGCCGTGCCGATCGAGATCCCGCTGCCCCAGGGATTCCGCGGACGCCATGTCAACGCGGTCGAGCTGGCCCGCGCCTTTGACGGGAGGGAGTTCCGCGGGGCGGTGGCCGGCACGCTCGGCCGCGCCGCCGCTGGCGCCGACGTGTGCGTGGTCCCGGCCGTGATCGGGCTCGCCAACGCCGCCGAGGCGTGGGCCGACCTCCAAGAGCTGGCCGGGCTCCGGGTGGTTGAGGCGGCCCTGCCGCCACCGTCGATTCCGGGGCTGCGGCTGTTCGACGCCTGGCGAGAGCGGCTAAGCGACCTCGGTGTGGGCTGGCGGCTCGGGCTCCCGGCGATCGGGGCCGAGCGCGACGGCGACCGGGTTACGGCCGTCCTCGGCGAGGGCGCCTTGGGCTCGGTCCGGATCCCGTGCGACGAAGTGGTCCTGGCGACGGGGGGCGTGGCCGGCGGGGGGATCGAGACCTACCGCGACGGCACCCTGGCCGAGACAGTGCTCGGGTTGCCCATCGATGGCTTCGCTCACCGTACCGAGTTCCTGGCCGCGGACTTCTTCGGCTCGCATCGGCTGGCCCAGGCCGGCGTCAGGGTGAACCGCGAGCTCCGCCCGGTCGACCGCGCGGGCGCGCCCGTACTGGGCAATGTGCGCGTCATCGGCACCCAGCTGGCCGGTCACGACCCCACCGCCGAAGGCTCCCGCGAGGGGGTCGGCCTCGCCACCGCGGCCAGGGCGGCCGAGCTGCTGGCCGGGGCCCGAGCAACAGGCTAGGTCCTTGCCGTCGTTGAGCAGCCGAGTGACGGTGAACAACAGCTCGCGGCTGACCAGGATGTGGTCGAGCTGACGTGACCCTTGGAGTTGGTCCACATCACCCACCGACGAGATGCCACGGTCCCCGACCACGCCTGTCTTCGCCCGCTTCGCCCTGGCGTAGCAGCCTGTAGGTGCGAAAACCTGGTCTATGGCGTTGACCTGCGGCTTTCGCCT
>DASXRH010000002.1:0-2968 GCA_036506715.1 Acidimicrobiales bacterium | reverse complement strand
GCGGCCACCAGCGTCGAGCTCTGGCCGAGGGGCGCCAGCGGGCCGCCCGCCACCGCGGCCGGGGTGGGCGCGTGGCGGGTCGCCACCAGCGCGCCCAGCAGGGCCACGCCGGCCACCAGGCGGGCGGCGCCCCGCTGCAGGCCGCCGGCCAGCGGCAGGGCCCGGGCCCGCCGCCCCCGGGCGTAGGCGAAGGCTTCGATCACCAGCGAGGTCACGAGCTCGAACCACACCAGCCAGCACACGACCGCCAGCGTCTTGACGACGAAGCTGTCGGGGACGTCGTGGTTGCCGAGCGCCCGGGTTACCGACGACACCGTCGGCACGTGGGCCGGCAGCGGCGAGCCGACCAGCGCGGTGAGCGCGGCCGGGATGCCCACCACCAGCACCGCCACGCCGGCCAGGGCCACGAGGCCGCGGCCGGTGTCGGCCAGGCGATGGCCGTGGCTGTGGGGGATCCGGGCGCTCATCCCGTGGGTCACCTGTGCTGATCCTTCCTCGTGGGCACCGTGGCGAGGAGAGAGCCGGGACCCGAGCCTCCCCCGGCGGACCGCTCGTGCGGCCACCGTGCCACCAGCCCCTAGATGATGGCCCACGGCGGACCCGGCCGGGGATCGCCCACGGGCCGTCGCGGGCACCGCCCGCCGGCGGCGTCAGACGGGGGTGGGTTCGCCGCCACCGACACCTGCCGGCTGGGGACCGGGCGTGACCGTGATGCGGTCGCACCGACCGCCGCCCCGCCCCGTGCCGGCGTCGAGCGCGGCCGTGCCGCCCACCTCGGCGTCGTCGGTGCGGTCGGGCTGGTACTCCTGGCTGTCGACCCGGGGCCACAGGTCGAAGTACTGCACCTTGCCCGCGGCCGCCCGGTAGAGGCCCGGCGTGTCGCGGCCGTCGCAGTCCCAGTCGCCCAGCACCAGCTGGTCGCCGGGAGCGCCGAGCCCGATGTGCTTGCGCTCGCCCGCCAGGTCGATCGTGAGGATCATGCGCTGGCCCCCGCTCGTCAGCGAGCGCAGCTGGTAGACGCCGTAGGCCCGGCACCCCGACCCGTCGGGGTCGCCCGCCACCACCTGGGCGCCGGCGGGCGCATCGGGCCGGTCGGCGGCCGGGCAGTCGGGACCGCCGCCGCCCTCCTTCCGCAGCGGGCCCCACAGCGCGAACGCCACCGCCCCCACCACCAGGACGGCCACCCCCGCCAGCGGCAACCACCGGCCCCGGCGGACCGGCTCGGGGTCGGGCCGGGGCGGCCGGGGGCCGAACGTGCGGGTCAGGCTGGCGCCGGGGTCGTCGGGCACCGCCCCGCGGGGCTCGTCGGCCGGGCCGGGCAGGCGCAGCGCGTGGGGCGGCACCACCGCCCGCAGGGCGCGGGCGAAGGCGTCGGCGGTGGCGAACCGGCGGGCCGGGTCGCGGTCCATGGCCTGCTCGACCACCCGGGCCAGGGGCTCGGGCACGCCGGGCACGTCCTCGAGCCGGAGGTGGTCGCCGACGTCGGCCGCCCGGACCACGGCCAGCGGGGCCGGCCCGCGGTACGGCGGCTCGCCCACCAGCGCCTCGTAGCAGACGACGCCGAGCGAGTAGACGTCGGCCCGGGGATCCGGCTGGGCGCCCTCCAGCAGCTCGGGCGCCAGGTACTCGGGGGTGCCGCCCACCTGCTCGCTGGTGAGGCGGCCGAGCGTGCGGGCCACCCCGAAGTCGGTCAGCAGCGGCTCGCCGTCGGAGGTGAACAGCACGTTGGCCGGCTTGACGTCGCCGTGGAGCACGCCCCGCCGGTGGGCCGACGCCAGCGCGTCGGCCACCGGAGCCGCCACCGCCACGACCTCGCCGGGTGCCAGGCGCGTCCGCTCGGCCAGCAGGTCGGCCAGCGACCCCCCGGGAGCGAACTGCATGGCCAGCGCCACCCCGTCGCCGTCGGCCACCACCTCGAGAACCCGCACCACGTGAGGGTGGTCGAGCTCGGTGAGGACCAGCGCCTCGCGGCGGATGCGGGCCACGTCGATGGCGCCGCTGCCGGCGCGCAGCCGTTTGAGGGCGACGACCCGGCTCACGGGACCCCGCTGGTGGGCCCGCCACACCGTGCCGGCCGCCCCGGCGCCGATCTGGCGCTCGAGCTCGTAGTCACCGACCGTGGGCATCAGCGTGTTCTATCGCGGCCGGGCCCGGCGCCCGGGCGCCGGCGGTCGGGGCCGGCCGCGATCGTCGACCCGGGCGAGCTACTGCGTGTTGCCGCCGGCGGTCTGCATGTTCACGTTCACGGTCATGACGTCGTCGGCCATCATCTTCAGCCGCTCGACCGCGTTGTTCAGCGCCGTCTTGGTGTCGGGCCACTCGCCGTAGAACTGGTTGGCCGACCCGCCGGCGAAGTTGGTCGGGTTGAGCTTGTCGCCCTCGCCGACGAAGTAGGTGATGTTGTCGAGCAACCCGCCCTTGATCGTGTTCTGCATGTTGCGGATCGCGCTGATGGCCTCGTCGGTCGACCGGACTTCGCCCTCTGCCATTGCCACTCCTTTGTGCGTCTGCAGGCCGGTCCCCAGACCGGCCCACCCCATCGGGACACCCGCGCCCCGACCTTAGCGAGAGCCTCTGACGCACTTACGTCGCCCCCCGTGGTCCTTCGGCGCCGGTGTCCTGGCCGCGAGATGCGCCCCCCGCCGGTGCGGAGCGCGGGGCGCGGTCAGCGGGGAACGGCGACCTGCACCAGCTCGACGTCACCGCTGGCGGCCACGTAGCCGCGGCCGGGGGCCATGGCGACCGGAGCCCGCCGCGGGATGGTCGCGCCCAGCAGGTCGCCGTCGAGGTCGATGTCGGGCCGCAGCAGGATGCCGAGCTTCGATCGTCGCAGCGGCCTGGTCCAGTGCGAGTAGCCGGAGCGGATGCCGTCGTTGCGGCCGGCCGCCACGAACAGCAGGTCGGGCCGGTCGGCGGTGGCGAGGCGTTCGAGGATGCCGCCCACGTCGTCGACGGCCTCGGCGTCGTC
>DASXRH010000001.1:0-3695 GCA_036506715.1 Acidimicrobiales bacterium | reverse complement strand
CCGCGAACGAGCCACGCACCAAGCGCGTTCACAAGAACACTTCAGTCGCGCCTCAGTGCTGCTTCAGCCGGACTTCAGGGATGGCCCCGAGACTGGCGAGCGATCCCGCGGACAGGCGGGTAGGGCGGACAACTAAGGGGTCACAGTGGGGCTTTCCCTGCAGGACCGTGACGGGCAGCACCTGGCGGGCGCGCCTGTCGTTGCGCACAGCGCACAGATCATCAGGCTCACCCGACGGCGACGACGTCACAACGGCGCCAGCCTCGCGACGCGCCTGGCCACCCTCGACGTGCTGGCCCTCCTGGCCGGGTGGGTGCTCGGCTGGATCGGCGTCGCCGCCATCACCAGCGGCCCGGTGCCGCCCGAGGCCGTGCAGGTCGACGACATCCTCGTCGGCGTCAGCGCCAGCCTCGTCTGCTTCGCCTTCTTCGGTCTCTACCGGGCCCCCTCCCATGGCACCCGGTCGGCCGCAGCGGGCACCGCAGCCCAGGCACTGGCCGTGGCCGCCGTGGCGGTCACTGGCTGGCAGGCCATCGTGGGCGACGCCGCCCCCGGTCTGTCGGTCGGTGCGGCCGCCGGCGGCTTCGTGGCCGTCATCACCGCCCGCTACTGCTTCGACGTCTGGCTGATCGGCTGCCGGCGCCAGGGCCGGTTCCTGACCCCCGTCGTGGTGGCCGGCACGGCCCACGGCGCCGCCGCCCTCGCCGAGTTCCTCGAGCTCAACCCCGAGGCCGGCTTCCGGGCGGCCGCCTCGGTGGGCGGCCGCAACGAGGACGGCCACCCCGGCGCCGACGAGTCCCAGCGGGCCACCGTCCCGTGGCTGGGCGGCTACGACCAGACGGTGGCGGCCGTGCGCCGCACCGACGCCTCCGGCGTGCTGGTGGCCGTCAGCAACATCCCCAGCGGCGCTCTCCAGGCCCTGCTCCACGACGTGTCGGCCATCGGCCTGCCGGTCCACCTCTCGAGCGGGCTCACCGGCTTCGCCCACTCGCGGCTGCGCACCATGCCCGTCGCCCACGAGCCGTTCCTCGTGCTCCAGCCCCTGGCCCACAGCGCGCCGCAGCGGGCGGTCAAGCGGGCCATGGACCTCGTGATCTCCGCGGTGGCCGTGGTGGTCACCGCCCCCGTGCTCGCCGTTGCCGCGCTGGCCATCAAGTTGGGCGACCGCGGGCCGGTCCTGTTCCGGCAGGTGAGGGTGGGCCGCGACGGAGCCACCTTCACCTGCCTCAAGCTGCGCACGATGGCGGTCGACGCCGAGTCCCGGCTGGCCGAGCTGGCCGACCGCAACGAGCGCGTCGGCCCGCTGTTCAAGCTCGAGGACGACCCCCGGGTCACCCGGGTGGGCGGCATGTTGCGGGCCACCGGGATCGACGAGCTCCCCCAGCTCGTCAACGTGCTGCGGGGCGACATGAGCGTCGTCGGCCCCCGTCCGGCGCTGCCGGCCGAGGCCGAGACCTTCGACGCCGAGCTGCAGCGCCGCCACGTGGTGCGCCCGGGCCTCACCGGCCTGTGGCAGACCGAGGCCAACCACAAGGCGGCCTTCGAGGAGTACCGGCGCCTCGACCTCTTCTACGTGAAGAACTGGTCGGTGGCGCTCGACCTCTCGATCCTGGTCAACACCATCCCCACACTTTCTCGCAGGGCCCTCTCGGCTCTGCGTCGATCGGCACCGACCGCCCCGGTGCCGGTCAGTTCGCCCCCGCCCGCGTCCCGGCCCGAGCCGGGTCGACTCGCAACCGACCCGGTGTCGGCGGAGCCTCGGCGCCGCCGCAGCGCGGTGCGGCGCGCCCAGCCCGCCGGCGCGGGCGGACGTGGGCGGGGGCGTAACTCTCGCACCCCCCACGTGCTGGTCATCGTGCAGAACCTCCCGGTTCCGCTCGACCGGCGCGTGTGGATGGAGGCCAAGGCCCTGCGGGCGGCCGGCTACGACGTGACGGTCATCTGCCCCCGGGGCGACAAGGACGGCGTGCGCGATGCCCGCTTCGAGATGCTCGACGGCGTCCGCATCCACCGCTACGCCCCGCCCCGTCCGGCCCGCGGCACCCTCACCTACGTGTGGGAGTTCGCCTACTGCTGGCTGCGGACCGCCGGCCTGTCGGCCCGGATCTACGCCCGGCGCCGCTTCGACGTCATCCAGGCGTGCAACCCGCCCGACACCTACTTCGCCCTGGCCCGGCTGTACCGGCCCCTCGGCGTGAAGTTCGTGTTCGACCACCACGACCTGTGCCCCGAGCTGTTCGAGTCCCGCGACCTCACCTCGCCGCCGTCGCGGCCCCTCATGGCGGCCCTGCGGCTGCTCGAGCGGGGCACCTACCGCACGGCCGACCACGTCATCACCACCAACGAGTCGTACCGCGACACCGCCAGGGTGCGCACCGGCAAGCCGCTCGGCGACTTCACCATCGTCCGCAGCTCGCCCGACCCGGCGCTCATGAGCCGCCAGGACGACGAGCCCGAGCTGCGCAACGGCCGCGATCACCTCTGCGTCTACCTCGGCATCATGGGCCACCAGGACGGGGTCGACATGGTGCTGCGGGCCGCCGACGTGATCGTCAACGGTCTCGGCCGCACCGACGTGCACTTCGCCCTGCTGGGCTTCGGCGACACGCTGGAGCGCCTCAAGGCGCTGGCCACCGAGCTCGGTCTCGACGACCACGTCACCTTCACCGGCCGCGTCGGCCCCGCCGACATCGGCCGCTACCTGTCGACCGCCAGCGTCGGGCTGTGCCCCGACCCGAAGACCCCCTTCAACGACCGGTCGACCATGAACAAGGTCCTCGAGTACATGGCGCACGAGCTGCCCGTGGTCTCGTTCGACCTGTCCGAGACCCTGCGCGCTGCAGGGCCCTCGACCAGCCACGTCACGTGGCTGGGCCACCCCGAGGTCGACGCCAAGGCGTTCGGCCTCGCCATCGTCGAGCTGCTCGACGATCCCGATCGGAGCTCGGCCATGGGGCGCCTTGGCCGGGCCCGCATCGAGAACGGCATGGGCTGGCCGTCGCAGGCGGCCAACTACGTCGCTGCGTACCATCGCCTGGTGGGTCGGACCCGCCCGGTGGAGGTCGCGGTCGACTCGCCCGTGCGGACCCTTCCCTCGACCCGGAGCCGCGATCTCCAAGGGGTGTGATTCGACATGGATCTTCTGACCGCGCTCAAGATCCTCATACGACGGTGGCCGGTCGTCCTGGCCGGGCTCGTGCTCACGGTGGTGGGCGTCGTCCAGGTGGGCCACATCGTGCAGCCGAGCTATGAGGCCAAGGGCACCGTGCTGTTCCTCAGCCCGGGCGCCGGCAACCAGTACCTCGAGTTCCCCGCCGGTCTGGAGGTGACCGCCGACGCGCTGATCGTGAAGCTCCAGAGCCCGGCGGGCGGCAAGCGGCTGGAGGCCGCGGGGGCCACGGCCAGCTACACGCTGGAACGGACCAACGGGCCGATCGTCGAGATCACCGCCAACGGCCGCACCGACGCCGAGGCCACCAAGACGGTGGACCTCGTCGTCGCCAGCATGCGGTCCGAGCTCGAGAGCTACCAGGTCGCGGCCCCGCCCAACCAGCAGATCACGCTCGAGGCGCTCACCGAGCCCACGTCGAAGGCCAAGCTGGGCAGCCGCATCCGGGCCCAGTTCGCCGTGGGCGGCATCGCCCTGGCGGCCACGGTGGCCGCCGGCCTGGCGACCGACGCCATCATGCGGCAGA